>JBAUXH010000326.1:0-2067 GCA_049584155.1 Solirubrobacteraceae bacterium | reverse complement strand
CCTCCGCGGAGGCGGGCGGGGATGGCGAGGACGATGGCCCTCCCGAGCCCGCGCCCGCCGCCGATCCCGAGCCCGCTCCTGTCGTATGGGACATGACCGTGACGGCCTATGCAGGCGTGCCGGCCTTGATCGGGACGACGACCACCGACGAGGAGGTTCCCTCGTAGCGCGTTTTCGATTCGACGTATGGCGCGACGGTTTCTTTGTTCAGGAACTTCAACCCCGTATCGGTTTCCGCGGGGCCCGTCAGTGATCCGGAGACGTGCCACAAAAACAACTGCAGCACCGGCAGGAACCCCTGCAGATAGGGCTGCTGGTCGATCGTGAATTCGATGTTGCCTTCCTGCAGCAGCTTCTGCGTCTGTTCGGTGAGGTCAAAGCCGCCGGCCTTCACTCCTTTGGCGGGCAGCCCGTACTTCTGCATCACTTTCGCCAGCGATTCCGTCGAGCCGCCGTCGACCGCGTACATCCCCTTCGTGTTCGTGTGCCCGACCCAGTAGGCGTCGATCGTCGAGAGCTCACCCGGCACCGCCGCGCCGGTGGCGACCGTGTGCACTTTGATCGGCTTGCCCGAGGCCTTGATCGCCGCTTCGGCGCCTTCGATGCGCGGCTGCAGGTTGGCCGAACCGGGCGTGGCGATGAACAGTGCCACGTCGCCCGAACCGACGGCCGCGACGATCCGTTCGCCCATTTTTTCGCCGGCCTTTTTCAGATCCTGGCCGATATACGACAGGCGCTTGTTACCTTCCGCGTCGGCGTTGTAGGCGAGGACCGGGATGCCGGCCTTCAGCGCCGCTTCGGTGGGCGCGTTGAACGCGTGTTCGTCGATCAGCGCCACCGCGATCCCGTTCGCGCCGCTCGTCACGGCGGTGTTCATCGCGTTGACCATCTGGTTGACGTTGCTCGATTCCGAACCGGTCCACTGATAGGAGCAGCCCAGCAGCTTGCACGCATCCGCGGCCCCATACTGCGTCGGTACGAAGAACGGGTTCGTCGTGACGTGGTTGACGAACACGAATTTGTAATTCGGGTGCGAGCCGAACACGTCGGAGGAGCCCCCGCCGCTGGATGCACTCGACCCGCATGCGGCCAGGATCGTGCTGACCGAACCGGCGGCGACTCCGGTCAGGGCAGTGCGACGCAGGAACGCACGACGGTCGAACCCGGGACTTGCGATCTCGGAATCGAGCGCAGCTCGGTCTGAGTACTCCAACCGCTCCACCGCCTCATAGGCTTGATCGGTGTCAGACATCTGATGAACCTCCTCCTCACTGACTTATGGAGTGGCGTCAGATGGCTGACGCTCACCATCTACATTCCCCCCTTTACGATCCCGCTAACCCTCGCGCCAGTCAATAGGAATAAGGCCGGTTAATCCGTGGTCCTGTTGCGGGGTACTACTGATGGCTCAGGCGGCACGGGCGCGCGCTGGCGGGTATACCTCGGGGATGGCCCCTCCCACCGACGCCGACCGGCCCACCGCACCCTCCTCGGGCAGCTCACGGGCACGCGGCGATAACACCCCGCCGACGGAGGCATTCGGCCCGCTTACCCTCGCTCGACATGTCAAAGACGACGGGCGCGCACTACTTATGTACGCGCGCCGGCACGGCGATGACGAGGCCGGGGATCGGCCGAGATGAGCGAACTGCGCTTCCAGGAGCTGCGCGGCGAGCAGGTCGTCTACGCGATCGACCGCCAGGAGCGCACGTTCCTGCCCCCGGCCGAGCACTGCCCGCTATGCCCGACGGTCCCCGGCGGCGAGCCCACCGAGATCCCCTTCGCGGCCTTCGAGATCGCGGTGTTCGACAACCGCTTCCCCGCCTTCGAGGCGCCGCGGGGGGCGGCCGAGGTGGTCGTCTACACCGACTCCCACACCGGCTCGTTCGGCACCCTCTCCTGCGAGCGCGCCCGCGAGCTGATGTGGGTGTGGCGCCATCGCTACGCCGAGCTCGGCGCGCGCGAGGACGTCGCCTACGTGTTCATCTTCGAGAACCGCGGCGTCGAGGTCGGCGTCACGCTGCACCACCCCCACGGCCAGATCTACGCCTACCCGTTCCTGCCGCC
>JBAUXH010000325.1:0-2220 GCA_049584155.1 Solirubrobacteraceae bacterium | reverse complement strand
CTCGTGGATGGGCCGCAACCAGGTCCCCTTCGAGAACGCCGAGGGCTCGATGTCGAAGCTCAAGGCCGGCGAGGTCGCCGTCTGGGTGACCGAGCGCGCGATCCAGATCCTCGGCGGCAACGGCTACACCCGCGAGTTCCCCGTCGAGCGCTGGCACCGCGACGCCAAGATCTACGACATCTTCGAGGGCACCGCCGAGATCCAGCAGCTCGTGATCTCACGCGCGATCTCGGGGATGCACATCCGCTGAGAGCGCCGCTCCCGGGCTTCGTTTCGCTGGAGGGCGCCCGCTCTTCCCGGCTTGGCGGGGCAGGCCGGCTACCAGGCCTGGGATGCCCCGCAGTGGGGGCACTCCACGGTGGTGGTCACCGAGGCCACGAACAGGTAGCCACACGCGCACGTGTAGGAGGCCAAGTCGGTTGGGCCACCGGCTTGGCGCACCCGCTGGGCGGCGATGTCGGATCTATGCGGGGGCGCGGGTCGATGTCGACCGCGTGCGCGGCGTGCACGGCGACGGTCGCTGAGCTTGATCGGATGCAGAAGGCTTGCTCTCATCGTTCTCTACCTATGAAGACTCCCCACACCCATGAAGGTTTCGCTGTCCACCAGCTATTCCCTGGCGTGGGTTTGAGATACTGGACGCGATGAACCCCGCCCGCAAGCGCACCGTGCGGTTGGTGGTGGCCCTCAGTGCCGCCGCGCTGCTGGCGAGTGCGCTGATCTACACGAGCTTCAACGCCTCCAGCCCCGCGCTCACTCCCACCCAGCTGCTCCGCGAGGCGCAGCCCGGTCGCAGCTACCAGCTCACCGGAACGGTGGTGGCGGGCTCGGTGCGCCACGATGGGTCGGTGCTCCACTTCAGCGTGGCCGACCGCGCCGGCCCTGGCGCCGCGGTCCCTGTGGCTTACACCGGGATTGTCCCCGATCCCTTCCGAGAAGGGCGCGAGGTCATCGTCACCGTCGAGAAGCAGGGCGCCGGCTACACCGGCGAACGCGACTCGCTGATCACCAAGTGCCCCTCCAAGTACAAGGTCGCCCCGCCCTCCGAGAAGCAGAACGCCTGAGTGTCCTCCTCCACGCACCCCATCCTCGGCCGGGCGGGTAGCTCGGCGCCGATGGACTCCCCCGGGGCAGCCGTCGGCGTGGGGAGGGTGTGATGGCGCTCCTCGGACACGTCTGCCTGATCCTCGCGCTGGTCGTGTGCGCGTATGGCATCGGGGTTTCCATCTACGGCGCGCGCAGCGGCCGGGCGGAGTTCTCGCTCGCGGGACGGCGCTCGGTGTACACGCTCGCGGGCCTGCTCACGATCGCGATGCTGGTGCTCGAGATCGCGTTCCTGCGCAACAACTTCGCCTTTAACACCGTCGCCGAGACCTCCAGCCGCACCACCCCGCTGCTCTACCGCGCCGCCGCTGTGTGGTCCTCCCAGGAAGGCTCGCTGCTGCTGTGGGCCTGGCTGCTCTCGCTCTGGTCGAGCCTTGTGCTGTTCCTCACCCGCGGGCGCCTGCGCGAGGTCGCCTCCTACGCGACCGCCATCCTGCTCGGCTTCGGCGGCTTCTTCGTATCGCTGATGGTCTTCTACGCGGACCCCTTCGTGACCACCAACCCTGCGCCAGCAGAAGGGGCGGGGCTGGACCCGCTGCTGCGCTTCCCCACGATGATGATCCATCCCCCGATGCTCTACTCGGGTTACACCCTCTGCACGGTGCCCCTCGCCTTCGGGATGGGCGCGCTGATCGCACGACGTCTGGACGGCGAGTGGATTGCGGTGGTGCGCCGCTTCGCGCTGGCGGCGTGGCTGTTCCTGGGGATCGGCATCCTGCTCGGCGCTCGCTGGTCCTACGCCGAGCTCGGTTGGGGCGGCTACTGGGGCTGGGATGCCGTCGAGAACGCCTCTTTGATGCCGTGGCTCACCGGCACCGCCTTCCTGCACTCGCTGATGATCCAGGAGCGCCGCGGGATGCTGAAGGTGTGGAACGTCTCGCTCGTGCTCGCCACCGGCACGCTCGCGATCATGGGCACCTTCCTCGTGCGCAGCGGGATCCTCAACTCGATCCACGCCTTCGGCGGGGCCACCCTCGGTCTTCCTTTCCTGCTGCTGATCGCGACGCTGATCGCGGCCTCGATCTATCTCGTGGCCTCTCGCCGGGAGATGCTACGCAGCGAATACCGCCTGGACTCCCTACTCTCGCGGGAAGCGATCTTCCTGTTCAACAACCT
>JBAUXH010000324.1:0-4814 GCA_049584155.1 Solirubrobacteraceae bacterium | reverse complement strand
GCGCCGAGCCGCGCCCAGCGCTCTGGCCGCTCAGCTACGCGACGATCTCGGTCGAGCCCGAGACTGGCTACCCGCTCTTCCTGCATGAGGACACCGGCCTCGTCGCTCGCCGCGTCGGCGGTGCCGCAGCCGCCGCTTACATCCTCGTCAACCTCGCCGCGGTGGATCGAGCCGAGGCAGATTTCCCCCGCGCGGAAGAGCTGATCGAGGAGAGTCTCGCCCGCTTCGAGCAGCTCGGCGACCAGCAGGGCGAGGCCTTCGCGCTCAACGCCTTCGGCAACCTGGCCCGCTCCGGCGGCGACTTCGAACGAGGCCGGTCGCTGCTCGAGCGCAGCCTCGCCCTGCGGCAGGAGATCGGCGACCGTCGCGGCGCCGGGATCACCCTCGGCTGCCTGGCGATGCTTCTGGCCCGCTCCGGCGACGCAGACGGCGCCCGCATCTTGGCCGGGCAGAGCCGGACCTGGTTCGCCGAAAACGACGACATGATCGGTCTCGGCGCCGCCGAGCTGAGCCTAGCGTGCGTGGCGCTCTGCGCCGGAGATCGCGCCGATGCCCGGGCTCACCTCGAGGCCGCCGCCAGGGTCTTCGGAGGGATCGAGACGACCCACCAGGAGGGGTGGGCGCTGGCGGTGCTCGCGGCGATCTGCGCGGAGGACGGCGAGGCGGCGAGTGGGAGCCGCTGGCTGGACCGGGCGAGCCGGCACTTCGAGCTGCTCGGCACCCGCGCCGGCATCGCCTACTGCCGGGAGCTGGAGGCTAAAACGCTGCAAAGTAAACGCTAAGAGGCGGCCCGTAGCCTCGCTGAACGTCGTCGAAACGCGACGTCGAACAACCGAACTGAAAGGGGGCCGGCATGGCTACGCAAGGAGTGCTTGGAGCGGCAACGCTGAAGGAGTTCGAGGACGGACTGCACGGAGAACTGATCCGGCCCGGCGACGGCGCCTACGACGAGGCTCGCTCGATCTGGAACGGCGCCCATGACGCCCGCCCGGCGGTGATCGCCCGCTGCGCCGACGCCGCCGACGTGAGCCACGCAGTCGGCTTCGCGCGCAGCGAGGGACTCGACGTCGCCGTGCGCGGCGGCAGCCACAGCATCCCCGGCTTCTCGACCTGCGACGACGGCATCGTCATCGACCTCTCGCCGATGAAGGGCATCACGGTGGATGTCAGCGGCCGCACCGCCACCGCCGAGGGTGGCCTCACCTGGGGAGAGTTCGACGCCGCCACCCAGGAGCACGGACTCGCCACCACCGGAGGCCTCGTCTCGACCACCGGCGTCGCCGGTTTCACGCTGGGCGGCGGTATCGGCTGGCTGATGCGCAAGTACGGCCTGGCCTGCGACAACCTGCGCTCGGCGCAGGTGGTCACCGCCGACGGCCAGATCCTCACCGCGAGCTCGACGGAGAACCCCGACCTCTTCTGGGGCCTGCGGGGCGGAGGCGGCAACTTCGGCGTCGTCACCTCCTTCGAGTTCGACCTGCACCCGGTCGGTCCGACCGTGGCCGCCGGCCCGGTCTTCTATCCGGGCGACCGCGCCGAGGAGATCATGCGCTTCTACCGCGAGTTCACCCGTGAGCTCCCCGACGAGCTGAGCACCCTGGTCAACCTGATCACCGGGCCACCAGCCCCCTTCATCCCTGAGGACTGGCACGGCAAGAAGCTGATCGCCCTCGTCGGCTGCTACTCCGGCGACCCCGAGGAGGGAGCGAAGGTGATTCAGCCGATCCGCGACCTGGGTGACCCCGTCGCCGACCTCGTCGGCCCGATGCCCTACGTGCAGATGGAGAGCCTGCTCGACGCGCTCTGGCCGAAGGGCACCCAGGCCTACATGAAGGCGGGCTACTTCCGCGAGCTCGACGACCACGCGATCGAGACGATCGCCCGCTTCCATCAGAACGCGACCTCCCCGTCCTCGGAGATCCACATCCAGCAGTTCGGCGGCGCGATCGCCCGCGTCGGTGAGAACGAGACCGCCCACGGCGAGCGCCAAGCGCCGTTCGTGCTCAACGTGATTGCCACGACCCACGAGCCGGCCGGCCTGGAGACCCATATCGATTGGGCGCAGCGGCTCTATTCAGAGATCGAGCCGTCGCTGACCGGCGGCGCCTACATCAACTTCCTCTCCTCCGAGGGCGAGGATCGCGTGCGGGCGGCCTACGGGATCGAGAAGTTCGCCCGCCTTCGCGCGCTCAAGGACCGCTACGACCCGACCAACCTGTTTCACCTGAACCAGAACATCCCGCCATCGAAGGCGGGGTGAGTCGAGCCGAGCTGACCTCAGCCAGGCGCTCCCCACGGCGACGCTCAGCCTGGTGGTGCCTGGTGAATCAGCAGTAGGCACTTCATCGCCTGGCCGGCAAGCCGGCACATACCTTCGTTCGCAGCCAAGGGATATGCTCCGCCAGCTCAAGCAGGAGGAGCATCCACAGGCAACGCTGGGGGAAGGTCTCTCACACGGTGTGAGAGACCTCAGGCGAAGGCCCAGGAGACGGCTCCGACCGTCCGCGCAGTCTCACATGATGAGACGCTGCGGTCTCACATGGATGGGATCCGGCCGTCTCACATCGGTGAGACGCCGCACCCTGTGACCACTTATCGGCGGCCTTCAATGACGATGGAGGTTAAATGACCAAGCTCACTTACACCGCCATCGCGTCGCTCGACGGCTGCATCGAGGACGAGCACGGCAACTTCGACTGGGCATTCCCGGGCCCGGACGTGCACGCCTTCGTCAACCAGCTGGAGCGCCCCGTCGGCCTCTACCTCTACGGGCGGCGCATGTACGAGACGATGGTCTTCTGGGAGACGCAGGATGGGAAGTCGGCGGTGACCCGCGAGTACGCGCAGATCTGGCGCGCAGCGGACAAGATCGTCTTCTCGCGCACCCTGCAGGAGGCCTCCAGCGCGAGGACCAGGATCGAGCGTGAGCTGACCGCCGATGTGATCCGTCGCCTCAAGGAGGCCTCCCCCACCGAGCTCTCGATCGGAGGCGCCGAGCTCGGTGGGCAGGCCATCACCGCGGGGCTCGTCGACGAGCTGCGGCTCCTGCTGGCGCCCGTGATCGTCGGCGCCGGCAAGCCCGCCCTCCCGGCAGGTATCCACTCCAAGCTGCAGCTGAACGACACGCGCACGTTCGCGAACGGCTTCGTCTACCTCAGCTACCGCCTTTAGGCCTGACCCCGCCCCGCCGAGGCGCAGCGGCGCCGATCCGCTGCCCGCCCAGGTGTGCTTACGAACCCTCGAGGGCGGCGGCCAGCTCATTGCGCGAGTGGATCGCGAGCTTTTGGTAGACGTGCCCGAGGTGGTATTCGACGGTCTTTGGGCTAACGAAGATGGCTGCGGCGGTCTCCCTCGTGGTCATCCCGTCAGCCAGAAGGCGGGCTATGCGCAGCTCTTGGGGAGTGAGCTGGTCGAGTGTGCTCACGTCACGGCTTCGCGCTGTCTCGCCCGTGGCTGCAAGCTCCGCGTCCGCCTGGTGGACCCACGGCTGCGCACCGAGGCGCTGGAAGATCCCAGCCGCCGCTCGGAGCTCCTGTCGGGCCTGTGTGCGTTTGCGTGCCCGGCGCAGGCACCCCCCGTAGGCAAGTCGAGTGCGGGCGGTCTCGAAGGCGTCCGGTGTCCGTTCGTGGAGTTGCAGCGCATCCTCGAAACAGGCTTCCAGTTCGCCCGCCCCGGCCAGGAGCCCGCGGCAGCGGGCGGCACGGGCCAGCGCCCACGGTTGCCCCTTCGCCGTCGCCTCCACAACGAAATCGGCGGCGACCCGAGCGGCGTCCTCGTCGCGGCCGACGCGTAGGAACGCGTCGACGAGCTCGGGTGCCGGCGAGAGGTCGACGTCGGCGATACCGTGCGAGCGCAGGGCGTCCGTCTGGGCCTGATAATGCTCGATCGCCTCCGCGGGTCGGCCGAGTCCGAGCTCGAGGTCACCGAGAGCTTGGATTGCCCAGATACCGTATAGGGCGATGCCGAGCTCGTCGCACATCTTCATCGCCTCGGCGGCTCGTTTGCGGCAGCTTGCCTCGCGCCCCTTCCGTGCTTCCACGCAGGCTAGCCCTGCCATCGATGCCGCCACCTCGACCCGCTGGCCGGTCTCCCGCGCCAGGCTGATCGCTTCGTCATAGCTCGTCTCGGCGGCCGTCCATTGGTCGGTCGTCGCTTGGTCGCGCGCGAGCAGATGGAGGAGATTCGGCAACGCGCCAACGGCCGCCTGCTCGCGCGCCAGCTTCGACGCTCGCTCGATCAGCCCGCGTCCCGTGTCGGCCTCGCGCAGCCACAGCGGCCCGATCGCGGCCCAGACGAGCAGCTCCGGGTCATCGCGCAGCTCGTCCGACTTCTGCAGGGTCTCGACCGCCTCGCGTGCCGAGGCGGCGCCGGCCTCACCCTGGCCGTCGGCGACGAGAGCCATGCCACGTGACATCGCCGCGAAGAATGTCGCGCGGTTGGAGTCTTGCCCGTTGGCCAGCGCGACAGCCCGCTCGGCGGCCGCGATCATCGCCGGTGTATCTCCCGTGCAGAAGCATCCGTGGACTGCCTGGGCGAGCATCTCGACGGCGAGCTGCGGGTCGGTGTCGGCGATCTTCGCGGCCGCTCCGACGATCAGCGGGTACGCCGCTATGACCGGGCCGCATCGAATCGCCACCTGGCCGCGGAGGTGGTCGATGTGTGCCCTGACGGCGGGAGCGCTGGCGGCGGGAGCGCTGGCGGCGGGAGCGGGTTCTTGGGCCTGTGCTTCATCGAGCAGCCCGAGCGTGCGCTGCACATCGCCGGCCGGCCACGCCGCTTGCGCGGCTGCCACCAGCAACGGGGCGCGCGTAGTC
>JBAUXH010000323.1:0-6573 GCA_049584155.1 Solirubrobacteraceae bacterium | reverse complement strand
CGGCGCAGCGCCGGGTACGCTGACACGGCCATGTGTGGCGCGGGCGCGCAGCGCTTCGCGTTCGATGTGAGCTAGCGAACCGTGCTTGAAAACGACGGGGATACGGCCGGGACCCCCGACCTGTCCTTCTACGCGTCCGAATCCGTTGTAGCCGAACGTGAGGTCGTACTCGGTGTTATCAACCGAGCCGCCCACGAACGGGCGCGACGAGGCGGGTGTGAGTTCTACGATGAGTGACCACGAGGCCGAGACGAGCAGCAGCACGATGCCCGCCGCGAGCAGTTGGCCAGCTCTGCGCGCGAGCGATCCCGGTGCGCATACCAGATATCCGAGACCGAGCCCGGGCACGACGAGATAGGCGGCGAGGGTCTTAGTGTTAAACGCGAGCCCCACGAGTGCCGCGCAGCCCAGCAGCGTAAGCAGTCTGCCCGAGCCGATTGCCCGCAGCCCCACTCCACAGGCGAGGACCATCAGCAGGATCAGGATCGCGTCGAGGTTGTTATCGCGCGAGACCGCTACGAACGAGGGGAACACAGCCAGCGCCAGTGCGCTCATAACCCCAGCGGCGGGACCGAAGCTGGGGGTCACTACCCAGTAGAGCGCGGCGACCGCAAGCACGCCCGCGATCGCCTCGGGCAACAACAGGCTGAGTGGGTGAAACCCGAACAGGGCGGCGCTGAGCCCCTGCACCCATAGGCCAAATGGGGGCTTGTCGATCGTGACCATCCCGCCGGCGTCGAAGGAGACAAAGAAGAAGTTATGCAGCGAGTGCAGCATCGAGTGAACGCCCGCCGAATAGAACGTGTTGGCGTAGCCGTTACGCGATAGGTGGTTGATGTTCAGGACGGCCGAGAGCGCGAGCACGGCGGTGAGGGCGATGTGCTGAGGAAGCACGCGCGCGCCCCGTCGCGGGGCAGCGAGGGCGGCGGGTCCTGTGTCGAGTGTCGTCGTGCCCGCGATGGCGGTCGTCTGCGGAGCGGAGGTCATATAGGGAGCGTCATGGTGCCAGCGCGCCGATCAGCCGGTTGAGGTCGTCCTCGTCGTTCCAGGCCCCGACGGACGCTCGCAACCAGGGAGTGCCGGGAATGTTACGCACGATCACCCCGCGTTGGCGCAGGTACTTGCGCTCTTCCTCGGGGTCCGCGCTCGCGAACGAGACGAGCGTGGTGTCCCCGCGTGGCGCCACCTCGCGTCCGTGCTCGCCCAGCAGCGCGACCAGTCCGGTGGCTAGCTCCCGCGCGCGTTCGTGCACGGACCGCCAGCCGGCGCCCTCCAGCAGACGTGCGGCGGCCAGTGCGCACGCGACCGTCTCGGCGCTCAGCGACATCGTGTCTAGCGCGCGCGCATCCGCGTGAAGGTCGGCCTGAAGGCCGGTGTTGGGGTCGGCGAGATTCGCGTAGCCGCGGCGCTCGACTTGCAACCGTGCGCGCAGGTCGGCGCTGACATACAGCATGCCCGTGCCGTCGGGACCGCACATCCACTTCTGCCCCGCGCCCGCGTAAGCGTCGCAACCCAGCGCACGGACGTCCACCGGGATCGCGCCCACGCCCTGAGCGCCATCGAGAAGCACCGGAATCTCCAACTGCGTCAGAGCATCCGGGGCAACGCGTCCGCTCATCCAGCCGACGTGCGAGCAGGCAACTAGGCGCGTCGTGCGCGGATCGACCGCGTCGACGATGTCCGCGAGCGGCGCCATCCGCACCGTGACACCTTTTACATCCCGTGCGCCAGCCAACGCGCCGAGCAGACCCGGATGCTCCTCGTCGCTGGTGAGGATCTCATCGCCCGCGCGGAGGTCCAGTCCGCTGATGACCTGGGCGATGCCCTCGCTGGTGCATGTCGTCAGCGCCACCTCATCCGGGTCGCACCCGAGCGCGACGGCGTAGGAGGCGCGCAGCTCGCCGTTCAGCTCCGAGCGACGTTCGAAGTGGGCCATCGCCCGTCCGTCGGCGGCCTCGCGTGAGAGCTCTTCGCCGGCGGCCCGGATCGCGGCGGAGGGCAGCGGGCCGTCGGTGCCGGCGTTCAGATACGCGAGTTGGCGCAGGACTGGGAACTCGTCGCGCAGATCGTTGCGGGCCACGATGGGCGAGCATACCGGCGACGGCCCGGCGACCGGGGAAGGTTGAGAGTCAGGCGACCGGCATCCACGGTCGGCGAAAAGCGAGTATCAATAGGAAGCAGGACGACAAGATGCGCAGGTGGTGGGGAGACCGGCGACCGTCCCTGTGCACGCATACTGGGGGTGAAGAAGGATGCGCACAACGACTTCCGACACGGGCACAGGGCCGCTGTGGGAACCGACCGCGCAGGACCGTGAGCGTGCGGAGATGACCCGGTTTATGCGCTGGGCCGGTGAGCGCACAGGCCACGCGTTCACCGACTACGGCGAGCTGTGGGAGTGGTCGGTGTCCGAGATCGAGGAGTTCTGGGCGGCGGTGTGGGAGTACTGCGGCGTGCGCGCATCGCGTCCTTACGAGCAGGTGCTGACCGATCGGGGCTCGGGGGGAGACCCTCTCGGCCAGCGTGAGATGCCGGGCGCGCGCTGGTTCGCCGGCGCCGAACTGAATTACGCCGAGAACATGCTGATGCGAGAGCGTGACCCGAACGCCGTGGCAGTCATGCACGCCTCGGAGCTGCGCGAGCTTGACTCGCTGACATGGGCACAGTTGACCGCTCAGGTCGCGCAGGTGGCTGCCGGCCTGCGCGTATTGGGTGTCGGGCGCGGTGATCGTGTCGTCGCCTACATGCCGAACATCCCAGAGACGCTCGTCGCGCTGCTGGCCGTCGCCTCGCTCGGCGCGATCTGGTCCAGCGCCGCGCCGGAGTTCGGGGCGCGCAGCGTGATCGATCGGTTCGCACAGATCGAGCCGGTCGTGCTGCTGGCGGTGGACGGCTACCGGCACGGCGGCCGCGACTACGACCGCACAGAGCCACTGGGTGCGATCCTCGCCGAGCTACCGAGCGTGCGCCATACGGTGCTGCTTCCTTACCTATCGCCCGAGGCTAGCGCTGCCGAGATGCCGGGGGGTATGAGTTGGAGTGAGCTACTGGAGCTGGGGCGCGGTGCCGGCGGGGAGGGCAGCGAGGGCGAGGATCGTGAGGCGGTTCTCCAGTTCGAGCAGGTGCCGTTCGACCATCCCTTGTGGGTGCTTTATTCCTCAGGCACCACCGGCCTGCCGAAGGCGATCGTGCATGGCCACGGCGGGATCCTGCTGGAGCAGCTGAAGAAGAGCCGGCTGCACCTGGACCTGCGCGCCGGCGATCGCATGTTCTGGTTCACCACGACCGGCTGGATGATGTGGAACTTCCTGATCGGCGCGCTGTTCACGGATGCGGCGATCGTGTTGTATGACGGCAGTCCCGGTCACCCCGACATGGGCGTGCTGTGGGAGCTTGCGCAGCGCACCCGAATAACCTGCATGGGCGTCTCCGCGGGGTGGCTGGGCGCGTGCGCGAAGGCCGGGGTGGAGCCCGCGCGCGACTACGACCTGCAGGCCCTGCGCGCGATCGGCTCGACCGGCTCGCCGCTGGCGCCCGAGAGCTACCGCTGGGTCAGCGAGCACGTGGGGGATGACATATGGCTGTTCTCGACCAGCGGTGGCACGGACGTGTGTACGGCGTTCGTCGGCGGCTGTCCGCTGCTGCCGGTGTACGAGGGCGAACTGCAGGCTCGTGCGCTTGGGTGCGCGGTGGAGGCCTGGGACGAGAGTGGCCACAGCGTCGTAGATGAGGTCGGCGAGTTGGTGCTCACCCAGCCGCTGCCATCGATGCCGCTGTACTTTTGGGGCGAGGACCCCCCAGACCGCGAGGGCAATGGCGGCGTTCGCTACCGCGAGAGCTATTTCGGGATGTATCCGGGCGTGTGGCGCCACGGCGACTGGGTGCGGATCACCCCACGCGGGGGCGCGGTGATCTACGGCCGCTCGGACTCGACGATCAACCGTCAGGGCGTGCGCATGGGCACGAGCGAGATCTACCGTGCGGCGGGTGCGGTAGAAGGGGTGGTCGACGCGCTCGTGGTGGACGTCCCCCGTCGCGATCGCGATGCGGAGCTGTGGATGATCCTGTTTGTGGTGCTCGAGCAGGGCGTCGTGCTCGACGAGGAGCTGCGCGCGAAGATCGCGCGGCGCATCCGCGAGGACTGCTCGCCGCGGCACGTCCCGAACGAAATCCTGCAGATCGAGCAGGTTCCGCGCACACTCTCGGGCAAGGTGCTGGAGGTGCCGATCAAGAAGATCCTGATGGGCACCCCGCCGGGCGAAGCTGCGAGCGTCGACTCGCTCGCGGACCCGCGCGCGCTGGACTACTTCGTGGAGCTCTCGAAGACGCTGGGCTAGAGACCTAGCGAACGACCGACGATCTCGAGCATGATCTCGTTGGCGCCACCGTATATCCGCGTGACCCGCGCGTCGGCGTAGGCACGGGCGATGGGGTAGTCGAGCATGTAGCCGTAGCCGCCGTGCAGCTGCAGACAACGGTCGACGACGCGGCCCTGCAACTCGGTGCACCACCACTTGGCCGTCGCCGCGTCCTCGGGCGTGAGCTCGCCGGCGTCGAGTTCGCACGCGCAACGGTCGATGTAGGCGCGCGCGATGTCCGTTTCGGAGCGCATGCGCGCGAGCTCAAAGCGAGAGTTCTGGAAGGAGCCGATCGACTGCCCGAACGCTTGACGTTCGCGCACGTAGTCGAGCGTCCAGCCGAGCGCCGCTTCGCAGGCCGAAACGGCTGAGGCGGCGATCGAGAGTCGCTCCTGGGGGAGGTTGGAGACGAGGTAGCGGAAGCCCTGACCCTCTTCGCCGAGCAGGTTCTCGACGGGGACGCGCGCGTCGCTGAAGGAGAGCTCGGCGGTGTCCTGGGCGTGTTGGCCGAGCTTCTCGAGGTTACGCCCGCGCTCGAACCCCTCGGTGCCGCGCTCGAGCACGAGCAGCGAGATACCGCGGTGTCTGTCTTGATGCCCGCCCACCCCGGTCTTGACGGCGAGGATCACGAGGTCGGCGTTGATGCCGTTGGTGATGAACGTCTTGGCGCCGTCCACGACATAGTGGTCGCCTTCGCGGCGCGCACGGGTGCTCATCGCGGCGAGGTCCGATCCGATGCCGGGCTCGGTCATCGCCAGGGCTGTGATCAACTCGCCGGAGGCGATTCCGCCAAGCCAGCGCTCGCGCTGGGGCTCGGTGCAGTAGGTGAGGAAGTAGGGGAGGCAGATGTCGTTGTGCAGGGTGATCCCCAGCCCGAAGCTGCCGACGCCGGCGAGCTGGGTCTCTTCGCCGATGACGAGGTTGAAGCGGAAGTCTTCGGCGCCCGCGCCCCCGTGGCGCTCGGGCACGGCCATGCCAAGAAAGCCGCCGCGGCCGGCGCATGCGAAGACCTCTCGCGGGACGATCCCGGCGCGCTCCCAGTCGCCGTAGCGCCCCTCCTGGCCGGTCACCTCACGTTCTAGGAACGTGCGAAAGCTCGCGCGGAAGTCTTCGTGGACGTCCTCGAACAGGGTGCGTCTCATCGTGCGCAGACCCTACCGGGCGGGAACGGCCGGGTTTGCGATCTCAGACAAGGGCGAGCAGGAGAGACGGGCAGCGGCGTCGAATCAGACCGCCGATGAAGCGTGTCGCGACTCCCACTGCTCCCGCACCGCCCGTGAACGGCACGAGCGAGCATCAGAGCCTGTCGAAGTACATCCGCGCGCGCTTTGACGAGTGCTCGCGTTCGCAGAAGGATGTGGCGCAGTACATCGTCGATCACCTCGACGAGGCGGCGTTTCAGACCGCGGAGGAGCTGGCGCGTCGCGCGAATACTTCCAGCTCGACCGTCGTGCGCTTCTCGCAGGCGCTCGGGTTCGAGGGGTTCCCCGAGCTACAGGCGGCGGCGCGCGAGGAATACCGCCGTGTGCACGCGAAGGCGCCGGCGGGCGCCAGCGAGACCGGCACGAGCTCGACGCCACTGTTCTCGCTCGACCAGAACGAGTTCGAGAGCGCGCTCACGGCCGACTACCTGAACGTCGAGGAGACCGCGCGCAAGGTCTCGCGCAGCTCGGTCGAGGCGCTCGTGCAGGCGATCGTGGAAGCCGAGAAGGTGCTCGTGGCCGGCACCGATCAGATGGCCTTCTTCGCCAGCTACCTGCGTCACCTGCTGATGCTGCTCGACCTGCGCGTCGACGTCGTCGCAAGTCCTTCCCAGGAGGCGCTCAGCCGGCTGGGGCGGATCGACCAGGGCACGCTCGTGATCGGACTGTCGGCCGGGCGCCCGCATCCGCTGGTGGTGCGCGCGATGAAGCTCGCGCGACACCGCAAGGCGCGCACGGCGGCGATCACCGACGCGACGCTCTCGGAGGTCGCGAAGCTGGGGCAGATCAAGCTTTACTACTCCTCGAATTCGCCCGCGTATGTGCGCTCGCACACGGCGCTTTTGAGCATCATCCAGGCGCTGGCCTATGGGGTGTATTCGCAGGACAGCGCGCAGTACGACGACCGCATCAAGGCCTTCCGGCTGAAGTAGTTCGGGGAGACCTGACCGCATGCGGTCAGGTCCGAGGCAGTGCATGCACTGCCTCGTCGGACGGCGCATGCGCCGTCCGTG
>JBAUXH010000322.1:0-16905 GCA_049584155.1 Solirubrobacteraceae bacterium | reverse complement strand
GGCTGCGCCTGCGCGGCCTTCAGGCGGCCACGAAAGACATGGAACGACCAGCCCTGATAGATCAGCACGAGCGGGAAGAAGATCACCGCCACCACGGTCATCACCGTCAACGCGTAGTGGCCGGAGGCGACGTTGTTGACCGTCAGGTTGTACGCGGCGCTCGTGCTCGAGACCATCACGTTCGGGTACAGGTCGATGAAGATCGAGCCGACGGTCGCGGCGATCGCGACGGCGGAGGAGGCGAAGGCCGGGCCGTCGTGGTCGCTCAACGCCATCCGCGCGGCGAAGATCGTGGCGATCACCGCCAGGATTTCCACGGGCTGGGGCACGTCGGGTCCGCCGGCGGCGCTGCGCGTCCAGATCACCCAGCCCACCACGAGCGCGATCGCCGCCCATCCCAGCGGCCGCGCGAGCGCGCGAGCGCGCTCCCTTACGTGATTGGTGGTCCTGAGCTTGAGGAACGTCGCCCCGTGCAGCAGACACAGCCCGAGCAGCGTCACGCCGGTCCACAGGCCATACGGCGTGAGCAGGTCGAAGAAGTTGCCGGTGTACTCGTGGCTGGAGTCGATCGGCAGGCCGTTCAGCAGATCGCCCAGCCCGACGCCGAGCAGCAGCGGGATCAGCAGGCAGCCGATCGTCATCGCCCATCGCCACGTCAGCCGCCAGCGCGGATTCTCGCTTTTGTCTTTGAACTCGAACGCCACGCCGCGCGCCATCAATGCCGCCAACACCAGCAGCAGCGCCAGATAGAGCGCCGAGAACATCGTCGCGTACCAGCCGGGGAACGCCGCAAACATCCCGGCGCCGGCGACGATCAGCCATACCTCGTTCCCGTCCCACCAGGGGCCGATCGTGCTCAGCGCGAGCTTGCGCTCGGAGTCGTCGCGCCCGACGAGCGTGTGCAGTGCGCCGACACCGAAGTCAAAGCCCTCCAGCACGAAGAACCCGACCCAGAAGACGGTGATGATGACGAACCAGATCGTGTGCAGTTGCATGGCGGCGGCCGGGATTCCGTGTCAGTAGCTCATGGCCGGGGTTGTGCCCTGTGCGGAGGCGTCTGTGCCGCCGTCCTCCTCGGAGTCCAGCCCTTTGCGTGCGTAACGGAGCATCAGCACGAGGTCCGCGGCGCCGAGCGCGAGGTAGATCAGCACGAAGCTGATCAGGCTGATCCAGATATCGGTGGCGGTGACCGACGGCGAGTTCGCGTTCACGGTCTTCATCAGTCCCTGCACGATCCACGGCTGCCGGCCGCTCTCGGTCAAAAGCCAGCCGGCGGTGTTCATCACGAACGGCGTTACCACCGCTCCCAGGCTCGCGCGCAGGAACCACTTCGAGCGGGCGAGCGTGCCCTTGTGCACGAGCCACGCGCCCCACAGCGCGAGCAGCGCGATCAGCGATCCCAGGTAGGCCATCACGCGCATCGACCAGTACTGCACGAACACATCGGGCACGTAGTTGCCGGGCCCGTACTTAGCTTCGCCTTCGCGCTGCAGCTGGTTCAGCCCGACGACCGCGCCGTTCCAGGTGCCGGTCGCGAGCACCGACAGCAGGTGCGGGATCGCGATCAGCTGGGTAGGGGTCTTGTCGTTTTGGCCGCCGCCGATCTGAAACGCCGAGAACGAGCACGGCTGGCAGTTTTCCCACTGCGCCTCGGCCGCCGCGATCTTCGCCGGCTGATATTTCGCCTCGATTTCGCCGAGCTTGTTGCCGACGAACATCTGCAGCAGGATCGCCGGCAGCAGCACCAGCACCGACAGTCGCGCCGTGGGGTAGAAGGCCTGCGCCTCGCGCTGCTTGCGCAGATACCACGCAGAGATCGCGAGCATCACTAGCGCGCCCGTCACGAGCGAGGCGAGGATCACGTGCACATATCCCCACAGGAACGTCGGGTTCGTGAACAGCGCCCAGACGTTGTTCAGCACCGGCTGCCCGTGGCTGTTCAGCACGTAGCCGACGGGGTGCTGCATCCACGAGTTGGCGGCCAGGATGAACAGCGCCGAGAGCATCGAGCCCGCCGCCACCAGCCAGATGCAGGCCAGATGTACGCGCTTAGGCAGGCGATCCCAGCCAAAGATCCACAGCCCCAGGAAGGTCGACTCCAGAAAGAACGCCGCCAGGCCCTCCATCGCCAGCGGGCCGCCGAAGACGTCGCCCACGAAGCGCGAATAGGCCGACCAGTTCATCCCGAACTCGAACTCCTGCACGAGCCCGGTGACGACCCCGATCGCGACGTTGATCAGCAGCAGCGTGCCGAAGAAGCGGGTGACACGCTTGTACTCGGGCTTCTGATTGCGATACCAGGCCGTCTGCAGGAGGGCTACGAGAAACGCCAGCCCGATCGTCACCGGCACGAACAGGAAGTGGTAGATGCTCGTCGTTGCGAACTGCCAGCGCGCAAGGTCGTTGGTCATCCGCTGACGAGTCTACGCCTGAACCCTCGAGAGGGGTGAGACGACTGGCCTGCCCAGGCTTACGGGGTGGGGTTCGCTCCGTTGGCGCCGGCCGACGTTTTGGTCGGTGTGGTCGTAGTCGTGGTTGTGGGCGTGGGTGTAGTCACGGTTGTCGTCTTGGCGGGCGCGGTCACGGTCGTCGTCGGTGTCGTGACCGTCGTCTTCTGCGTGACCGTCGGCGTGACATTGGTCGTCGTGGAGTGGTTGACGCTGAGCGATTGGCTGTTGACCGTCGGCGTGTGTTTGGAGCCGTTGTCGGAGACCAGCAGGACGACCACCACGATCAGCGCGATCACGAGCGCGGCGCCGATGGCGATGGCCCAGCCGCTGCCACCGCTCGAAGGGGGCGGAGCTCCGCTCCCCTGATAGGGATCGCCGGGGCCCCCACCGTAGGGTGGGGCGCCCCCGCCAGAAGGGGGAGGGCCGCCTGGAGGGGGAGTTCCACCAGGTGGTGGCAGCGGCGGTGGCGGATAGCCGGGCTGGTCGTAGCCGTCACTCATCCTCGCTCCTTTCGTCTGAGAACCTGGCGGGCGCCTGGACTCCAGCTGAGACTATCGCCTCGGAGGCGAGCGGACGAAATCACCACGGCGCATGCGCGACATGCCGTTCTTCACCGCCTCGAGGTTCTTCCGTTCTCGCCTCCGTCGCTCCCCGTTGCATGCGGCGAGCTGCCGTGATCAGCTTTCGTGCCCCGCGGGCTTCTCGTCGTGCCCGCCGAAACCCTTACGCATCGCCGACTGCACTTTGCCGGCGTACTCATCCAGCCCGCGCGAGCCGAAGCGGGAGTACAGCGCCGCCGTGAGCACGGGCGCGGGCACGCCCTCCTCGATCGCGGCGATCGACGTCCAGCGGCCCTCGCCAGAGTCCGACACGCGCCCGGCGAACTCATCGAGCTTGGGCGACTTGAACAGCTCCTGCGCGGTCAGGTCCAGCAGCCACGACCCGACCACGCTGCCTCGCCGCCAGACCTCGGCGACCTCGGTCGTGTCGATCTCGTACTTGTAGAACTGCGGATTCTCCAGCGGGCTCGTCTCGGCGTCCTGCTCCTGTGAGCGTAGGCCCGCGTCGGCGGAGTGGATGATGCTCAACCCCTCCGCGTAGGCGGCCATCAGGCCGTACTCGATGCCGTTGTGCACCATCTTCACGAAGTGCCCCGCGCCGTTGGGGCCGCAGTGCAGGTAGCCCTGCTCGGAGGGGCTCGGCGCGCCGCTGCGCCCGGGCGTGCGCTCCGCGGAGTCGACTCCCGGTGCGATCGTCGCGAAGAGCGGGCTCAATCGCTGCACGATCTCGGTCTCGCCCCCGATCATCAGGCAGTAGCCGCGCTCCAGTCCCCACACGCCGCCGCTGGTGCCGCAGTCGATGTGGTGGATGCCCCTGCCCTTCAGTTCTTGTGCGTGGCGGATGTCGTCGTGGTAGTGCGTGTTGCCGCCGTCGATGATCGTGTCACCCGGCTCCATCGCCTCGGCGAGCTGAGCGATCGTGCTGTCGGTGATCTCGCCCGCGGGCACCATCACCCAGGCCGTGCGGGGCTTCTGGAGCTTGACCACGAACTCCGCGATCGTGCCCGCACCCTGCGCGCCGTCGGCCGCGAGCGCCGCCACCGCCTCGGAGCTGACGTCATAGCCGACGCAGCTGTGCCCGTCGCGCATTAGCCGCCGCACGATGTTGGCGCCCATGCGCCCTAGTCCGACCATCCCCAGCTGCATCGGTGTATCCGTGGCCATCGTCGGGCTCCTTCGCTAGTCGCTTGCCAGGCCGGCGCCTTGGGCCGGTGTTTCGATCTCGTTGGTTCTCGCCCGGCCGGCCTCAGAGCGGGGCCGTGGGCCGGTACCGTGCTCTCTGCAGTGTCGCTCAATTCGTCCTCCTCCAGCACCTCGCCCGCGATCGGGCTGCTGCTCGCCGACGTCGACGGCACGCTCGTCACGCAGGAGAAGGTTCTCACCGAGGCGGCGATTGCGGCCGTGGGTGAGCTGCACGAGGCGGGCGTCCTGTTCGCGCTCACCAGCGGGCGTCCGCCGCGGGGGATGTCGATGCTGATCGAGCCGCTCGACGTGCGCACTCCGATCGCCGCCTTCAACGGCGGCCTACTCGTGGACCGCGAGATGACGGTGATCGAGCAGCGGACGATCCCGCCCGAGCTCGTCCCTGCGACGATCGAGCTGCTCAGGGCCCACGACCTGGACGTGTGGCTCTATCAGGGCGCCGATTGGTTCGTGCAGGACGTGAACGGCCCGCATGTCGATCGCGAGGCCGCGACCGTGCAGTTCCCTCCAACTCCGCGCGCCGACTACGACGGCCTCGTGGAGGGGATCGCCAAGATCGTGGGCGTCAGCGACGACCACGACGCTGTCGCACGCGCCGCGAGCGCCGCCCAGGAGCGTTTCGGCGACCACGTCTCCGCGGCGCGCTCGCAGCCCTACTACGTCGACGTCACCCATCCGCAGGCGAACAAGGGCAGCGTCGTGGAGTACCTCTCGCGCCGCTATGACATTCCCGGCGAGCAGATCGCCACGATCGGCGATATGCCGAACGACGTGCTCATGTTCGCCCGCTCCGGGCTCTCGATCGCGATGGGCAACTCCGACCGCGAGGTGCAGCGCGCCGCGCGTTGCGTGACCGGCTCCAACGAGCACGATGGCTTCGCCGAAGCCGTGCGTCGGTTCGTGCTCCCGCGCGCGCCTGGCGATACCGGCGCCGCGTAGCTCCCGGCGTATGTCCTCGCGCAGAGCGCTGCGCGCTGGTTTACGTCAGCGCAGCGAGCGATAACGCCGAATCAGGGCGTTAGTCGAGCTGTCGTGACCCAGCTGGGGCTCTGACTCGGCGGTCAGCTCGGGGATGATCTGCTTGGCCATCGTCTTGCCCAGCTCCACGCCCCACTGGTCGAAGGAGTCGATCCCCCAGATGGTCCCCTGCGTGAACACGCTGTGCTCGTACAGCGCCACCAGCGTCCCCAGCGCGTAGGGCGTCAGCTTCTCGGCGAGGATCGTGTTCGTCGGGCGGTTGCCCTCCATCACCTTGTGTGCCACGATCGCTTCGGCCACGCCCTCGGCGCGGACCTCATCGGCGGTCTTGCCGAAGGCGAGCGCCTGCGCTTGCGCGAACACGTTCGACATCAGGATGTCGTGATGGGAGCCGAGCGGGTTGAGCGTCTGTCCGAACCCGATCAGATCGACCGGGATCAGCTTCGTGCCCTGATGGATCAGCTGATAGAAGCTGTGCTGCCCGTTCGTCCCCGGCTCGCCCCAGTAGACCGCGCCGGTCTGGTAGTCGACCTGCGTGCCGTCGAGCGTGACGTGCTTGCCGTTGGACTCCATCGTCAGCTGCTGCAGGTAGGCCGGGAAGCGCTTCAGGTACTGCTCATAGGGCATCACCCCGGCGCTCTGCGCATCGAAGAAGTCGCCGTACCAAACGGCCAGCAGCCCCATCAGCACGGGCAGGTTGCGCTCCAGGGGCGCCGTGCGGAAGTGCTCGTCCAGCGCGTGCATCCCCGCGAGCAGCTCCGCGAAGCGCGGAGCTCCGATCGCGAGCATCGTGGAGAGCCCGATCGCAGAGTCCATCGAGTAGCGCCCCCCGACCCAGTCCCAGAACCCGAACATGTTCGCCGTGTCGATCCCGAACTCGCGCACCGCCTGCGCGTTCGTGGAGACGGCGACGAAGTGCTTGGCGATCGCCTCGGCCTCACCGCCCAGTCCCGCGAGCGCCCACTCGCGCGCGGAGGTGGCGTTGGTCATCGTCTCCAAAGTCGTGAACGTCTTCGAGGAGACCACGAACAGCGTCTGCGCGGGGTCGAGGTCGCGCGTGGCCTCGATGAAGTCGGTGGAGTCGACGTTCGAGACGAACCGGAACGTCAGCTCGCGCTTGGAGTAGTGCCTCAGCGCCTCGTAGGCCATCACCGGCCCGAGGTCCGAGCCGCCGATGCCGATGTTCACGATGTTGCGGATCGACCTGCCCGTGTGGCCCAGCCATGCTCCCGAGCGGACCTTCTCGGCGAACGTTCCCATCCGCTCCAGCACCTCGTGCACCTGCCTGACGACATCTACACCGTCGACGATCAGCGACGCGTCGCCCGGCATTCGCAGCGCGACGTGCAGCACCGAGCGTCCCTCCGAGACGTTGATCTTCTCGCCGGCGAACATCGCCCGCGTGCGCTCTGAAAGCCCCGACTGCTCAGCCAGCGCGAGCAGCAATGCGAGCGTCTCGTCCGTGACTCGGTTCTTGGAGTAGTCCAGGTACAGCCCGGCGCCTTCGGCGGTCATCCGCTCCCCGCGCTCGGGGTCGGCGGCGAACAACTCGCGTAGATGGGTGTCGCGGATCGCCGCGTAATGCGCATCCAGCGCCGCCCACGCGGGACGCTCGCGCAGCGGGGGCACGGCTCCTACGGCTACGGCGCTACTCCTCGACGGAGGCTTCGGCGCCGGAGTCGAGGACATCCTGGCCCCTGTATGAACCGCAGTTTGGGCACACGCGGTGAGGCAGCTTCGGCTGGTGGCACTGCGGGCACTCATTCGACGCCGCAGGCACGATTTTGTGCTGCGCGCGACGCTTATGCGTGCGCGAGTAGGACTGCTTCTGCTTGGGTGTCTGTCCGCCTGACATCGGCCCGCACTGTAGCAGCGACCACGCGGTTGCGGCCGGCGCGCTTGGCGTCGTACAGGGCGGTGTCAGCCTCGCGAAAGAGTTCGTCGTAATCGACCGCCCCGCCGCTCGCGGAGCTGACGCCGAGGGAGATCGTGACGGGAATGTCCTTTGGCCGGGCGTTCTCCACGGCTTCGCGCAGCCGCTCGGCCGTAATGGCGCCGCCCTGCAACCCGATGCCGGGGAGGACGATCAGGAACTCCTCGCCGCCCAGGCGGTAGACGAGCTCGAACGAGCGCAATCGCTTGCGCAGCTCATAGGCAATGTCGCGCAATACCGCGTCGCCGCGGTCGTGTCCGTGCTCGTCGTTGATCGCCTTGAAGCCGTCGACGTCGCACAGCACGAGGCTCACGGGCTGACCGGTGAGGCGCGCCTGAAGTGAGATCTCAACGAAGCGCGGAACGAGCGCGTGGCGGTTGAGCAGGCCGGTAAGCGGGTCGAGGATCGCCTCGTCGCGGTGGTGCAACTCGGCCGACTGTAGTGCCCACACGATCGAGACGACGCTCGCCAGCAGCGCGAACGTGGCGATCACGTCGACCGGGTCGGCGATCGTCGTGGACGGATCCACGCCGAGCGTGACCGCGAGCATCACGATGATCGTCAGCGCGAGGGCCGCGATCACGACCTGGGGGCGAAAGCGCGCGGCGGCCATCGCGGCCGGCAGCACCATCCACGGTAGCGCCGGGCTCTCGGGACCGCCGCTCAGCGCCACGCCCACGCCGATCAGCCCGAGCGTGATCGCGATCGCCCAGGCGCTCACGCGCTCGGGACGAGGACTCGTGCGGATGCGTCGCTCGACGTTGGCGAAGTTCAGCACGCACAGCGCGAGCAATCCGAGCGTCCACCAGCCGATCCACGGCGCGACCGCCAGCAGCGCCAGGCCGACCGCGCCCGAGCCCACGCGCCTGATTGTGCGCACGCGGTCGCTGGCGTCGATCACCCGAGCTCGGTCGAGCTCGGTCGGGCACAGCCAGGACGATGACGATGACGATGACCCCCCGTTCATGCAGGTCTACTCGGTCGCTTTGGCGCCTACCTTGAGGCGTGTTTTCGATATGAGACGTTTGTCTACCGATGGCGGCGAATGCCGCACCGTTGACACATTTTTGAGCATCTCGTGTGCCTCCACATACTCGTAGATTGGCTCGCGTCGGCAAGCGGCCGGGTTCGCGCCGAAGGGCTCCGCTCGCAGGTCGCCAGCTACGCTCAGCACGATGTCCGCAGAGCCGATTCCGAGCGTGAGTGAGCTGATCGCAGGACGCACGGGCGAGGAGATCGCTCTCAACGATCGGTATCTGAACCCGCAGATGGGCAGGATCTTGCGCACGCTGGGGTTCGCCCGGACGTGGACGGGAGGCGAGGGCGCGCATCTGATCGACTCCGATGGTGAGCGCTATCTCGATCTGTTCGGCGGCTACGGCGTGTTCGCGATCGGGCGCTCGCACCCACAGGCGATCGCGGCGATCGAAGAGGTGATGGCGGCGCGCACTCCCAACCTGCCGCAGCTCGGCGTCACGCTGCTGAGTGGTGTCCTGGCCGAGCAGCTGCTCGCCCGCGCGCCCGACTCGGTCGGCGCGATGGTGCCCGCGAACACCGGCACCGAGGCGGTCGAGGCGGCGATCAAGATCGCCCGCGCCGCGACCGGCCGCTCGCGTGTGCTCTACGCCGAGCACGCCTTTCACGGGCTCACGCTCGGCTCGCTCTCGCTCAACGGCGACGATGTCTTTCGCGAGGGTTTCGGGCCGCTGCTGCCCGACTGCGAGCCCGTTCCGTGGGGCGATCTCGACGCGCTCCAGCGCGCGCTTGAACGCGGGGACGTGGCGGCGTTCGTGGTCGAGCCCGTGCAGGGCAAGGGCGTGAACCTCCCCCCGGACGGCTATCTCATGGGCGCCCAGCGCCTGTGCCACGAGGCGGGCGCGCTGCTGGTCTGCGATGAGGTGCAGACCGGTCTCGGACGCACCGGCAGATTTCTCGCCGGCGAGCACTGGGGCCTTCAGCCCGACCTGATCTGCCTGTCGAAGGCCCTCTCCGGGGGGATGGTCCCGATTGGCGCCGTGCTCGTCTCGCGCGCGGCGTTCGATCGCGTGTTCGATGGCATGGAGCGCGCCGTACGCCACGGCTCGACCTTCGGCGGCAACGACCTCGCTGCTGCCGCCGCGCTGGCGACGCTGCGGGTGCTGGACGAGGAGGACCTGCTCGCGCGCTCAGAGCGCCTGGGGGCGCTGTTGCTGGAGCTCACGACCCCGCTCGTAGAGCGCTATGAGGTCGTGCGCGACGTGCGCGGCCTCGGGTTGATGTGGGCGATCGAGTTCGGCCCGCCCTCCGGCGCGGCGGCCCGCCGGCTGTGGGAGACGGTCGAGCGCCGCCAGCCGGGGTTGTTCTCCCAGCTCATAACCGTGCCGCTGTTTCACGAGCACCGCATCTTCTGCCAGGTCGCGGGTCATCGCATGAACGTCATCAAGGCGCTCCCCCCGCTCGTGATCGCAGAGGCAGAGATCCGCCGCTTCGCAGCGGCGCTGGAGGAGACGGTCGCGGCGGCCGAGCACTATCCCTCGGCGCTCACTCGCTTTGGTTTGCGCATGGCGCCACGCGCGCTCGGCACGCGCCGCGTGCGCGGGTAGGTCCGTCGCGCGCCGCCCGAACACGGCTCACGCCGCGCGCTCGGATCTGGCGTTCCTGGCGCCACCGGGTGCGGTGACCGGCGCCAACAGGGCCGGATCGAAGACGCGGGCTATGGGTCTCCCAAAAGGAAGACCGCACATCACCGCTAGCCTGTCGGACCGTGCTCGTCCCCAGAGATGACATCCGCAACGTCGCGATCGTCGCGCACGTCGATCACGGCAAGACCACGCTCGTCGACGCGATGCTGTGGCAGTCGGGCGCGTTCAGGGTCGGTCAGGACGTGGCGACGCGCGTTTTGGACTCAATGGACCTCGAGCGCGAGAAGGGCATCACGATCCTCGCCAAGAACACCTCGCTGCGTTACCGCGACGTCAAGCTGAACATCGTCGACACCCCCGGCCACGCCGACTTCGGCGGGGAGGTCGAGCGTGGGCTGACGATGGTCGACGGGGTGCTGCTGCTCGTCGATGCCTCCGAGGGGCCGCTGCCGCAGACGCGGTTCGTGCTGCGCAAGGCGCTGGAGGCGGGGCTGCCGGTGATCCTCGTCATCAACAAGGTCGATCGCCCCGACGCGCGTGTGGCGGAGGTGGTGGACGAGGTGTACGAGCTGTTCCTCGACCTCGACGCCGACGAGCATCAGATCGAGTTCCCGATCGTCTACTGCAACGCCAAGGCCGGGGTGGCCTCGCTTGAGTACGACGCGGGCCTGGCGGGCGGGATCCAAGTCGAGGACGGCAACCTCGCGCCGCTGCTGGATCTGCTGCTGGAGCGCATCCCCGCGCCGACGTATGACCCCGAGCATCCCCTGCAGGCGCTCGTGACGAACCTCGACGCCTCCCCCTACGTGGGTCGGCTGGCGATCTGCCGCGTGCGCCACGGGACGATCAAGAAGGGCCAGCAGATCGCCTGGTGTCGCGCGGACGGGTCGATCCAGAAAGCACAGGTGGCGGAGCTGTACGTGACCGACGCGCTCGATCGCGTCGACGCGCCCGAGGCAGGGCCGGGGGAGATCATCGCCGTCGCCGGCATCGCCGAGGTCACGATCGGGGAGACGCTCGCCGACCCCGACGATCCGCGCCCGCTGCCCGTGATCACCGTCGATGAGCCCGCGATGTCGATCACGCTCGGCGTCAACACCTCGCCGCTGGCGGGCAAAGACGGCAGCAAGCTGACGGCCCGCCAGATCAAGGCCCGTCTCGATCAGGAGCTGATCGGCAACGTCTCGCTGCGCGTGGCCGAGACCGAGCGCCCGGACACGTATGAGGTGCAGGGCCGCGGCGAGCTGCAGCTGGCGGTGCTCGTGGAGATCATGCGCCGCGAGGGCTTCGAGCTGACCGTCGGTCAGCCCCACGTGGTCGAGCGCGAGATCGACGGCAAGCGCCACGAGCCCGTCGAGCGCCTGTCGGTGGACGTACCCGACGAGCACGTCGGCACGGTCACGCAGCTGCTGGCCGCGCGCAAAGGGCGGATGGAGCACATGATCAATCACGGCACCGGCTGGGTGCGCATGGACTATCTCGTCCCGGCGCGCGGGTTGATCGGGTTTCGCACGGAGTTTCTGACCGAGACGCGCGGCACCGGGATCATGCACCACGTGTTCGACCGCTGGGAGCCGTGGGCGGGCGAGCTGCTCACGCGCCAGAGCGGCGTGCTCGTGGCCGACCGGCGCGGCGCCACGGTCACCTTCTCGCTGTTCACCCTGCAGGAGCGCGGATCGTTGTTTGTGGGTCCCGGCGAGGAGGTATATGAAGGGATGATCATCGGCGAGAACTCTCGCTCGGATGACCTCGACGTGAACCCGGTCAAGGAAAAGCACCTCACGAACATGCGCTCCTCCACCTCTGACGTGCTCGTGCGGCTGGACGCCCACCGCAAACTGACGCTCGACGAGGCGCTGGAGTTCGTGCGCGAGGACGAGGCCGTCGAGGCGACGCCCGTGTCGGTGCGCATGCGCAAGGTCGTGTTGCCGAAGGTCGAGCGGCTGAAGGCGATGCGCAACGCGCGCAAGTGAGCGCCGGGGGCGACATCGCCCTGCGGGGACTGGTCAAGTCCTTCGCCGGCCCGGACGGGCCGATCCGCGCGGTGCGCGGCATCGACGTGTCGATCGCCGCCGGGGAGACGGTCGCGCTGCTCGGCCCCAACGGCGCGGGCAAGTCGACCACGATCGACATGCTGCTCGGCCTGCTCGCCCCCGACGCGGGCACGGTGTCGGTGTTCGGGAGCTCCCCGAACGAGGCGGTCGATCGCGGCGCCGTGGGTGCGATGCTGCAGACGGGCGCGCTGATCAAAGACCTGTCGGTGCGCGAGCTGGTCACGATGATCGCCTCGCTGTATCCCGCGCCGCTCGACGTCCAGGAGACGCTGGAGCTGACCGGCGCGAGCGCCTACGCCGATCAGCGCACGAACAAGCTCTCGGGCGGGCAGACCCAGCGCGTGCGCTCGGCGGTCGCGCTCGTCAGCGATCCCGAGCTGCTCGTGCTGGACGAGCCGACGGCCGCGATGGACGTCGAGGGGCGCCACTCCTTCTGGATGACCATGCGCGAGTTTGCCGCGCGCGGCAAGACGATCCTGTTCGCGACCCACTACCTCGAGGAGGCCGACGCCTACGCCGACCGAGCCGTGCTGATGGCCCACGGCCGCATCGTCGCGGACGGGCCGACGAACGAGATCAAGGCGATGGTCGGCACGCGCACGATCCGCGCCACGCTCCCGGGTGTGGACACGGACGCCCTCGCCGCGCTGCCGGGTGTCAGCGCCGCCGAACGCCGCGGCGAATCGGCGACGCTCGTCTGCACGGACTCCGATGCGGCCATCCGCGCACTGCTCACCGCCTACCCGGACGCGCGCGACATCGAGATCGTGGCCGCGGGGTTGGAGCAGGCGTTTCTGGAGCTGACCGGATGAACCCGTTCGTCTACACTAGATACGAGCTGTTGCGCACGCTGCGCAACCGCCGGTTCTTCATTCTCTCGCTCGGGTTCCCGCTGCTCCTGTACTTCCTGATCGCGAGCCCCAACCGGCACGTGCAGGACTTCGCGCACACCGGCATCTCCGCGCCGCTGTACTTCATGATCGGGCTGGCGGCGTTCGGGACGATGAGCGCGATGCTCTCCTGTGGCGCGCGCATCGCGGCCGAGCGCGCGGTCGGCTGGAACCGACAGCTGCGCATCACGCCGCTCTCGACGCGCGACTACTTCCGCGCGAAGGTCCTGACCGGCTACATGATGGCGCTGATCAGCCTGCTGGCGCTGTATCTGGCGGGGACCTCGCTCGGGGTCTCGCTCGGCGCGAGCGAATGGTTGGAGATGACCGGCCTGATCCTGGTCGGCCTGATCCCGTTCGCGGCGCTGGGGATCACGATCGGGCACCTGCTCACCCCCGACTCGATCGGCCCGGCGATGGGCGGTGGCATCGCGCTGCTGGCGCTGATCGGGGGGACGTGGGGACCGATCGCCACGCACGGCTTCGTGTACGACCTCGTCCAGCTCGTGCCCTCTTACTGGCTGGTGCAGGCCAGCCACATCGCCGTCGGCGGGCACGCCTGGGCGGCGAAGGGCTGGGCGGTGATGATCGCCTGGACAATCGTGCTGAGCGTGCTCGCCGGGCGCGCGTACCGGCGGGACACGGGACGGGTTTAACGCACGAGACCCGCGGTGAGCGGGCCTCGGCAAGAATCTGGCACCCCTACGTCGGGTGGGCGACTGTCCCTCGCAAACCAAGAGTACCAGGCCTTGCCGATGCCGCTCAACGTATGGCTCCGGCGGTCGGATTCGAACCGACACCAGGCGAGGGACAGTCGCCCATGCTGCCGTTACACCACACCGGAATGCCACGAACGACCATACGCAGCACTCGGGATGGTTCTCTCGGGGCTGCTCGTATAGGGTGCCGCCGGTGAGATTGACGAGAGCTGCCCGCATCGCACTGCTGAGCGCCGTCCTTGCCGTCGCGCTCGCCAGCGCCACGAGCGCGAGCGCCGCGACCGTGATCCATTTCCAGAGCGAGAGCCTGCCGGCGTTCGAGGCGCAGCTGCACAAGCACGAAGTGCACGCGGTGACGTTCCATCCGACGCCGACGCCAGGCCACATCCACGTCTCGATGAACGACGGCCGCCATTACACGGTCGTGTACGCCGCGGGCGAACAGGCTCACCTGGTGGCGCTGGCAACGGCGAACGGCGCGCGCTATACGGTCGCGACGGTCAAGCCGAAAGCCGCGAAGTCGACGCATCACACGCTGCGCTACATCGCGGGCGGAATCGTGATCGTGGTGATCGTCGTCGTGGTCGCCGTGCTCTTGGTCGATCGCCGCCGCAAGCTGAATGCGGATGGTCCGGGGACAAGCCCCGCGCCGGGCGACTCGACTACGTAATCAGAAGCCAGTATTCGTCTTCACGCGTTTACGGTCGGCCTCGTGCAGGCTGCCCTTGGCGTCGAGCGTGGCGCAGGCTTGCTTGATGTCCTGGCCGAGGGCGACGGTGAGCGAGTGGCTGAGCGTCTGCTTGACGAGCACGCGCATGATCTTGACGTGCTCGGCGTTGGGGGGCAGGGTGTAGGCGGGCACCATCCAGCCGCGCTCGGAGGCCAGCTGGGCGGCTACGTCGAACTCGTCGTAGGGGTGCTCGCCCTTCAGTTTGAAGGCGACGAGTGGGAGCTGCTCGTCCTGTTCGCCGCCGATCAGCTCGAAGTCGCAGTCGGCGATCTCTTTGGCGAGCGTGCGGGCGTTGTACTTCATCGTCTCCATCGCGTAGCGGTAGCCGGAGTGGCCGAGGCGGACGAAGTTGTAGTACTGCGCTAGCACCATCGCCGAGCCGGTGGAGAAGTTCAGGGTGAAGGTGGCGTCGCGCTTGCCGAGGTAGTTCTCGTAGAAGACGAGGTCCTCGGCGAGGTCGCTCTTCTCCCTGAAGATGAGCCAGCCGATGCCGGGGTAGACGAGCCCGAACTTGTGGCCGGAGACGTTGATCGAGCGGACCTGCTCCAAGCGGAAGTCCCACTCCGAGCCGGGGTAGAGGAAGGGCCAGACGAAGCCGCCGGAGGCGGCGTCGACGTGGATCGGCACGTCCAGGCCCTTGTCGTGCTTGAGGCTTACGAGCAGGTCGTTGATGCCGCGGATGTCGTCGGCGTGCCCGGTGAAGGTGGTGCCGAGCACGGCGGCGACGGCGATCGTGTTCTCATCGACGTGGGGCTCGACGTCCTCGGGGCCGATCGTGTACTTGTCGGGCGCGAGCGGGACGATGCGCGGCTCGACGTCGAAGTAGCGGCAGAACTTCTCCCAGACGACGTGCACGTCGCCCCCAAAGACGAGGTTGGGGCGATCGGTCGCCTTGCCGGCGGCCTCGCGGCGCTCGCGCCACTTCCACTTCAGCGAGAGCGCGCCGAGCATGATCGCCTCGGAGGAGCCCTGCGTGCGCGCGCCGGTCGTCTCGCCGGGCGCGTTGAAGAGGTCGGCAAGCATGCGGATGCAGCGCTGCTCGATCTCGGCTGACTGCGGGTACTCGGCGTGGTCGATGAAGTTCACTTTCAGCGCCGAGTCGATGACCTGGTGGGCCTCGGGCTCCATCCAGGTCGTGACGAACGTCGCGAGGTTGCGCATGGGCAGGCCGTCGAGGATCATTTCCTCGCCGACCAGGCGCATCGCTTCCTGGGCGGACATCCCGGACTTGGGAAGTTTGTTGTCCGGAGGGGGCTCGAGCAGGAAGCGGTTGCCGAACTTGCCCTCCAGTTTCTCGACCTGCTCGAGCGTCAGCGGGGGCGGGCTCGTGTCGGGCCGGTCCTCGGCAGGCTGCTGGTGGATCGGCATGCGTGGCGATCATACTCCCGAGCCTGCGCGGGCGGGAGAGCGCCCCAGGCAAGAATAAGACTCAATCTTGATAGGGTGGGCAAGTGGCTGTGCGCAGACAGGGCGAAGGGTGTCGCTCCCGCTCACGTGGGCGGGCGGTGTGGCCGGCGCGTCCACGCATGTTGGCGGCGGTGGCCTGCGCTTTGGTGGCCGCGGGACTGGCGGGCTGCGACAAGAGCGGGCCGAGCGCGACGGCCGGCACGGGAGGGGGCGGCAGGCTGAGGGTGGTGGCCGCGGAGAACTTCTGGGGCAGCATCGCGAGTCAGCTCGGTGGGAGCAGGGTCGACGTGAGCAGCATCATCGTCAACCCGGACACCGATCCGCACAGCTACGAGCCGACGGCGGCGGACGCGCGGACGATCGCGGGCGCGGGGCTGGCGATCGTGAATGGGATCGGATACGACAACTGGGCGCCGAAGCTGCTCGCGGCCAGTCCGGGCGAAGGTCGGGTGGTGCTGAACGTGGGCGAAGCGCTGGGGCTGAAGGACGGCGATAACCCTCACCAGTGGTACTCGCCGGCGAGCGTGAGGCGGATCGTGGGGGCGATCGTCGCCGACTACGACAGGCTCGATCCGGCCGACGCGGGGTACTACGCCGCACAGGAGAAGGTCTTCGAGACCAAGGTCCTCGCGCGCTACGACGAGCTGAGGGCGCAGATCCGTGCTCGGTACGCGGGCACGCCGGTGGGCTACAGCGAGAGCATCTTCCGCCCGCTCGGCGAAGACCTCGGGCTGAGGCTGATGACCTCGTACAGCTTCGCGAAGGCGATCGCGGAGGGCGGGGAAGTGACCGCGCAGGACAAGCGGACGGTCGACGAACAGGCCGAACACGGGCAGATAAAGGTGTGGGTGTTCAACAGCCAGAACGTGACGCCGGACGTGCAGCGGGTGAACGAAATCGCGCGAGCGCACGGAATCCCGATCGCTACCGTGACGGAGACGCTGGCGCCGGCGGGCGACACCTTCGAGCAGTGGCAGGCGGCGCAGCTGGAAGGGCTCGAGCGGGCGTTGCGCGCGGGGACGGGGCGGTGAGCGCAGTGACGGGCGCCGTCATCGATGGGGAGCCGGCGATCGAGCTGCGCGACGCGCGCGTGGACGTCGGCGGGCGGACGGTGTGGAGCGAGGTCGACATGCGCATGGCTCAGGGCGAGTTCGTCGCGCTGCTGGGGGCGAACGGGTCGGGCAAGTCGACGCTGCTGAAGGTGGCGCTGGGAATGCTGGGCTTGAGCGCGGGGAGCGTCTCGGTGTTGGGACGGCGGGCGGGCAGCGCGAACGCGCAGGTCGGATATTTGCCCCAGCGCCGCGCGTTCGACGCCGGTACGAGGTTGCGCGGGCGGGACATCGTGCGATTGGGCTGTGAC
>JBAUXH010000321.1:0-14350 GCA_049584155.1 Solirubrobacteraceae bacterium | reverse complement strand
GGGCGTGCATGCACGCCCCGAGCCCGGGCCGCATGCGGCCCGGGCCTCCCTTAAACGAAACGGCTGCACGAAAACCGGCACGAATGTCCGCCTCACCCGCCACAATCAGGAAGATGGCCGTCATCAGGCCCCTCCGTCCCCTGCGCGCGGCGAAGCCGGCCGTGGAGTCACGTCTGCAGGACCTCGTCGTGATCACCGGGTTCTCCGGTGCGGGCAAGTCCACCGCGATGAACGTATTCGAGGATGCCGGCTATTTCTGCGTCGACAACCTCCCACCCGAGATGATCCGTTCGCTCGTCGAGCTGTTCGTGCATGGCGGCTCGCGTGTCGAGCGCGCGGCCGTCGTCTCGGACGTTCGTGGCGGCGTCTACTTCGAGGCGCTGCGCGCGGTCGTCGACGATCTCGATGCGCTCGGACTCAGCCACCACGTGCTGTTCCTGGAGGCGGCCGAGCAGACGCTCGTCACCCGCTACAAGGAGACCCGCCGCCGCCATCCGCTCGCACCCGAGGGCAGCGTCGCCGCGGGCGTCGCCGCGGAGCGCGCCCTGCTGGAGCCGCTGCGCAGCCGCTCCGACCTCGTGATCGATACGACCGGCATGTCAACCGCGATCCTGCGCGGACGCATCGCCGACGAGTTCCTGCCCCGCCAGACCGCCGGCCATCTCGCGGTGACGTTCATGAGCTTCGGCTTCAAGCACGGTCCCCCGCGCGAGGAGGACCTGGCGTTCGACGTGCGCTTCCTGCCCAACCCCCACTATGAGCCGCAACTGCGCGAGCTCACCGGCCACGACGAGCGGGTGGTCGAGTACGTCGCGCGGGATGGGCGCCTAGACGAGCTGTACGTGCGCCTGCACGCGCTGCTCGACTTCCTGCTGCCCGAGTATGTCGCCGAGGGCAAGTCCCATCTCGTGATCGGCATCGGCTGCACCGGCGGACGCCACCGCTCGGTCGCGATCGCCGAGCATCTCGCCGCGCGCTACCGTGACAGCGAGGATCTCGACGTAGCGGTCGCCCACCGCGACATCGACAAGGCCTCGCGGCGCTCCTGAGCCTCGGCGAGGTGCCGTCGGGCTCGTCTGCGGGCGTCGCCGCGAGGACGCGATCGCGAGCCTGCGCCGCTGGCCGCAGAGCGCTCGCTGATAGCCTTCGCCGGGTACGCCGGGCGACGGAGTAGTGCTTTCGACGCCCGGCCTCGTTCATTTTCGCGCGACTAGGAGGCCGTGCACATATGGCGGTAAGGGTTCGTCCAGAACTAGATTGTGGAGTCGAGGGAGCCGGGCCGTGGATGGCAGACGCCGGACACGAGCGCAGGCGTATCGGTAATACGTCGAGCATCGTGGGTGGCGTATGACGCCGCGGAACGGCGGCCTCGAGCCGCAAGATAGTTCTCGACGGACCCTCAGGGTGGGTATCAATGGGTTCGGCCGGATCGGCCGCAACGTGTTCCGCGCTGCGCAGGCGCGAGCGGATGCGGGCGAGATCGAATGGGTGGCGGTCAACGATCTGACCGATGCCGCCACACTGGCGCACCTGTTGCACTACGACTCGATCCTCGGACCCTACCCCGGTGAGGTGCACGCGCGCGATGGCGCCATCGAGGTCGATGGCCGTGAGCTGCGCGTCCTCGCCGAGCGCGATCCCGGTGCGCTGCCCTGGGGCGAGTTGGGCGTCGACGTGGTGATCGAGTCGACCGGCCTGTTCACCGACCGCTCCCGCGCCGCCGCCCATCTGGCGCAGGGCGCGAAGAAGGTGATCATCTCCGCGCCCGCCACCGATCCCGACGCGACCGTCGTGCTCGGCGTCAACTTCGAGGAGGTCTACGATCGGGACGCCCACGATGTGATCTCCAACGCCTCCTGCACGACCAACTGTCTCGCCCCGGTCGCCCGCGTGATCAACGACACGGTCGGCATCACCCACGGTCTGATGACGACGATTCACGCCTACACCGCCGACCAGCGTCTGCAGGATCTGCCCCACAAGGATCTGCGTCGTGCGCGCGCGGCGGCGATCAACTTGATTCCCGCCTCCACCGGCGCGGCCAAGGCGATCGGCATGGTGATCCCCGAGCTGCAGGGCAAGCTGCACGGGTTCGCCGTGCGCGCCCCCGTCCCTACCGGCTCGGTCGTCGACCTGACCGTCGAGTGCTCGCGCCAGACGAGCGTGGAGGAGATCAATGGCGCCCTGCTGGCCGCCACGCAGTCCGGTCCGCTGGTGGGGATCATGGCCTACACCGCCGACCCGATCGTCTCAAGTGACATCGTGCGCTCGCCCTTCTCCTCGATCGTCGACGCCTCCCTGACTGCCACGATCGACGGCACGATGCTGAAGGTCGTCGCCTGGTACGACAACGAGTGGGGCTATTCCAACCGCCTCGTCGATCTCGTGCAGAGGGTGCTGTGAGTCGACGCCGACGTTCCGCCGACCCGCTTGTATTGCGGGATTGGCGCGATAGTGCGGACGATCTGCCGGGGGTAACGTGAAGGAGCACGAAGAGATCGGAGACAGTCCTCATGAGGAGCATTGACGACCTGGACGTGCACGGCAAGAGAGTGCTCGTGCGCGTGGACTTCAACGTGCCGCTGGGAGCGAACGGCGATGCTGCGGCCGGTGGTGTTCCGCTCGTCAGCGACGACACACGCATTGCCGCGGCGTTGGCGACGATCGAAGAGCTGCGCGCGCGCGGGGCACGACTGGTGCTGGTCTCTCATCTGGGCAGGCCCGAAGGTAAACGCGTGCCGGAGCTGTCGCTGACGCCGGTGGCAGATCGCCTGCGCGAGCTGACGGGCGCGAAGGTGACGCTGGCACCGGCGGTGGTCGGCGAGGAGGTAACGGCGCTGGCAGAGGACCTGCACGACGGTGACATCCTGGTGCTCGAGAACGTGCGCTTCGAGCCGGGAGAGACGAGCAACGATCCCGAGCTCGCGAGGGAGCTGGCGGCGCTGGCGGATCTATACGTCGACGATGCCTTCGGCGTGGCGCACCGTGCACATGCGAGCACGGAGGGCATCACGCACCTGCTGCCGAGCGCGGCCGGACGACTGCTCGAACGGGAGGTCAAGACGCTGACGGGGATCCTCGAGCATCCTCAGCACCCGCTCGTGGCGATCGTGGGTGGCGCGAAGGTGGCGGACAAGATCGCCGTGATCGACCGCTTCCTGGCGGTCGCCGATGTGGTGATGATCGGCGGCGCGATGTGTTTCCCGTTCCTGTGCGCCCAGGGACACACGGTCGGCAACTCACTGTGCAGCAACGAGGACGTCGAGCATGCTCGCAACGCGCTGTCGCGGGCCAGCGACTCGGACTCCCCCCAGCTCGGCCGAGCGCGCCTGCTGGTGCCGAACGACCTCGTGATCGGGGAGCGCCTGGCGGCCGATGCTCCCCACCGCGTGCTCGACGGGGTAGAGGTGCCGGAGGGCTGGATGGGTCTGGACATAGGGCCCAAGACGGCCGAGCGCTACGCGAGCGTGATCGCGAGTGCCGGCACGGTCTTCTGGAACGGCCCGATGGGCGCGTTCGAGCTGGAACCGTTCGCGGTAGGTACGCGGGCGGTGGCCCAGGCGGTGGCAAACGCGCTGGGTTTGACCGTCGTGGGTGGCGGGGACTCGGCGGCGGCGCTAGCGCAGTTCGGGCTCGAGCACACGGTCGACCACCTCTCCACGGGCGGCGGCGCGACACTCGAGCTCGTGGAGGGCAGGACGCTACCGGGCGTGCATGCACTGGAAGGCGTGGGGGTGGTCTCCTGATGGCCGCAGCTCGCACGCCGCTGATTGCCGGCAATTGGAAGATGTACAAGACCGAGGCGCAGGCCGAGTCCTATATCCAGGCGCTGCTGCCGCGCGTCTCCGCCGTCGACGGCGTCGACGTGGCGATCTGCGTGCCGTTCACCGACCTACGCGCGATGATCGACTCCGCGCGCGGTTCGCGCGTGGAGGTGTATGCGCAGAACATGCACGCCGAGTCCGAGGGCCCCTACACGGGCGAGATTTCCGCACCGATGCTCTCCGAGCTCGACGTCCACGGCGTCGTGCTCGGCCACTCCGAGCGCCGTCAACTATTCGGCGAGACCGACCGCGCGCTCGCGGCCAAGCTGCCCGCGGCGCTGGCCGCGGGACTCGCGCCGATCCTGTGCGTGGGGGAGACCGAGTCAGAGCGAGATGCCGGCGACACCGAGCGTACGCTGCGCCAACAGGTGTGGGATGACCTCGCGGCCGTGCCCGATGAGCGCCTCGCGGATGTCGTGATCGCGTATGAGCCGATCTGGGCGATCGGCACCGGTCGCGTCGCCACGCCCGAGCAGGCGCAGGAGGCGATCGCGTTCATCCGCGCGCTCGTCGGCGATCGCGACGCCGATGCCGCTGAGCGCGTGCGGATCCTGTACGGCGGCTCGGTCAAGCCCGAGAACGCCGCCGAGCTGCTCGCGCTCGCAGACATCGACGGCGCGCTCGTGGGTGGCGCCTCGCTGGAGGCCGAGTCGTTTGCCGCGATCGTGAGCTCCGCCGCGTGACGAGCGTCTGCCTGGTCGTGCTCGACGGCTGGGGTCTGGCCGAGCCCGGTCCCGGCAACGCCGTCTCGCTCGCACGCACACCCGTATTCGACGAGCTCTGGCGTGACTGTCCGCACACGACCTTGCTGGCGTGTGGTCGTGCGGTCGGCCTGCCTGAAGGCCAGATGGGCAACAGCGAGGTCGGTCACCTGAATCTTGGCGCGGGCGCGGTCGTGCGCCAGGACCTCGTTCGCATCGACGACGCGATCGCGGACGGCTCGTTCGCGGCGAATCCAACTCTGCATGCGGCGCTCACCGATGTCGAGCGAGTGCATCTGATCGGGCTCGTCTCAGACGGCGGAGTGCACTCCTCGCTGGATCATCTACTGGCGTTGATCGCCTGCGCCCGCGAACACCCGAGCGGCGCCGCCGGTGGCGGCGCGCAGAAAGATGTGATCGTGCATGCGTTTACCGACGGGCGTGACACGCTGCCTCACGGGGGCGCGGGCTATCTGGCTCGGCTCGAGGCGGCCGAGGGCGCGCGGGTCGGCTCGGTCATCGGTCGCTACTGGGCGATGGACCGCGACCGCCGCTGGGAGCGTACCCAGCGCGCGTATGACCTGCTCCTCCACGCGCGCGCTTCCCATACTGCCGCCAGCGGGGAGGAGGCCGTGCGGGCGGCGTATGAGCGGGGGGAGACCGACGAGTTCGTCGAGCCCACCCGCGTTGGCGCCGACACCGAGATCCGTCCCGGCGACAGCGTGATCGCATTCAACTTCCGTCCCGACCGCATGCGCCAACTCACGCGCGCCCTCGCCGAGCCCGGCTTCGGTGGGGCGGACGCAGACGATGGTCGGGCCACGGCCGAGCCGTTGCCCGGCTGGGTCGGGCGAGACGGCGCCGAGACCGTCGCGCGATACGCGACGTTGACCGAGTATGAGGAAGGCTGGCCCTATCCCGTGGCATTCGCCCCCGAGCGCCCCTCGACCACGCTCGCCGCGACGATCGCGCTCACGGGCGCACGCCAGTTGCACGTCGCCGAGACCGAGAAGTACGCACACGTGACCTACTTCTTCAACGGCGGCGCGGAGGCTGCCCAACCCGCGGAACGACGCGAGCTCGCGCCCTCGCCACGAGACGTCCCCACCTACGACCACGCGCCCGAGATGAGCGCCGCCCAGGCCGCCGAGCTGTTCGTGCGTGCGTGGCACGAGGACCGTCCTGAGTTCGGGGTTATTAACTTCGCAAACGCCGACATGGTCGGTCACACGGGCGTCATCTCCGCGGCCGTACGCGCCGTAGAGACCGTCGACGCGTGCCTCGGACAGATCGTCGCCGCGGTGCGCGAGTCCGGCGGCGTGTGTCTCATCACCGCCGATCACGGTAACGCCGACAATATGCTCGAGCCCGACGGCAGCCCCAACACCGCACATTCGCTCAACCCCGTCCCGCTGATCCTCGTCGGAGGGGGCGGCGGCAGTGGTGAGCTCACGCTACGCGCGGACGGGGGAGTCCTCGCCGACGTCGCGCCCACCGTGCTCGAACTGCTCGGCATCGAGAAGCCGGCGGCGATGACGGGACGCTCGCTGGTCGCACAGGGCTAGCCGAGACCCTCGCGCCGCATCAAGACCCGCGCGGGGTTTTGGCCCCAGGCACTTCTCTCGTGCCCGAGAGGTGATAAATATGGCCGCCATGAATCGCTCGCGCACGCTGCTCAGCGCCTTTTTCGTCCAGGCGGGAATCAATCACTTCGTCATGCCCCGCGCCTATGAAGCGATCGTGCCGCCGAGCATGCGCGAGGATGCTGCGCGCCTGGTCACGATCAGCGGTGTCGCCGAGATCGCGGGCGGTGTCGGAGTGCTGCTGCCCCGTACCCGGCGGCTCGCGGGTTTGGGCCTGATAGCGCTGCTCGCGGCCGTGTTTCCAGCCAATCTGTACATGGCCCGCGAGCCCGAGCGCTTCCCGCGAATCCCGCGCTGGGCGCTGTATGCGCGGCTGCCGCTGCAGCCTCTGATGATGCGCTGGGCTTGGCGCGCGACACGCTCATGAGTCCTCCGGCGCCCGAGATCGGCCCCTGACGCTGCTATGTTCGGCTGAGTAAGGTTTTCGTATCGATTGTCATCATGTCGACCGCGACCGCAGTCAAGATTCCACCAGGGGAGCAGGAGTCTCTCAGCGAAGGCGAGCTCCGCGCGTGGCGCGGGCTGCTGCGGGCTCACGCGTGCCTGGCCAAGCGCCTCGATGCCGAGCTCGAGCGCGAGCACGGTCTGCCGATGACCTCCTACGAGGTGCTCCACCATCTCGATGACGCCGGCGTGGGGCGGATGCGCATGTGCGACCTCGCCGAGCAGGCTCAACTGTCGCGCAGCGGCCTCACCAGGCTGGTCGATCGACTGGAGCGCGACGGGCTGCTGGAGCGCTGCTCCTGTGCTCACGACGCGCGCGGTTCATATGCCTGTCTGACCGACCTGGGGCGCGAACGGCTCGCACAGGCGCGCACCACGCACCTCGCGGTCGTGCGCGAGCATTTCTTCTCACGCTTCTCCGAGCCCGAGCTGGGCGCGCTGGCGGACCTGTGGGATCGCATCGCGCCATGCGTCGCCGGCAACGGCAACGGCAATGGCGCCAGCCACGGCTGTTGAGGTCACCCTGCGACTCCTCATGCGTCTCCGTCACGCGACCGCGGTGTAGCGCTTACGGTTCGCTCGGCGGGATATGCGTCTCGACGCTCGGCGTCGGCTCCCCGCGCTTGAACTCCTCGTCCATCCGACGTCGATGCCGGCGGTGGGCCAGAAACGCCCCACCCGCGGCGATCAGCACCGCCACCAGCCCATAGATGCCGAACGTCTCGATCGCGTTGCCGGCGGCGTGGCCGAGGAAGTAGGCGAGCAGTCCGATGCCGGTCGCCCAGCAGATCCCTCCGAGCGCGTTCCAGAAGACGAACGATCGCCAGTGCATGTGCGTCGCGCCGGCCAGCCACGAAGCCCAGAGACGCAACCCCAGCACGAAGCGTCCGAGGAACACGGCCTTGGGGCCATGGCGCGCGAAGAACACCTCTCCGTTTTGCAGCGCCTGCTGACGCTGGCTCTGGAAGCGCCCGGGTCGTTCCAGTAGCCATCGTCCCCCTTTGCGACCGATCAAATAACCGATGTTGTCGCCCACGATCGCCCCGGCCGCGGCGATTGCGATCACGAGCTCGATCTGGAGTTTGCCCCCGCTGGCCAGGACCGCCGCGGTGATCAGCGCCGTCTCGCCGGGAATCGGCACACCACTGGACTCCGCCATCACCGCCAGGAACAGCAGCGGGTAGCCGAACGTTTCGACGAGATGGCTGACGTTGACGATCGCGGCGAGCATGGGCGGGCACTGCGGTTCCCCCGAGGTTCGGCGTGGACCCTCGGATCAGCGTCACGATAGATGGTGGGCGACGCGGGCTCATAGGATGCCCGCGGTGTCCGCCTTCACGATCACCGCCCGCGACTACACCTCGCGCGCTCGCGCGGGTGTGCTGAGCACGGCGCACGGCGATGTCCGCACCCCGGCCTTCACACCGCTGGCGACGAAGGCCACCGTCAAGGGGCTGCTGCCCGAGGAAGTCGCCGCGCTCGGGTATGACATGGTGCTCGGCAACACCTTCCACCTGCTGCTGCGTCCCGGTCCCGAGCTGATCGAGCGCTTCGGCGGGCTCGGCTCGTTCATGGGCTGGCCCGGACCGACAATCACCGACTCCGGTGGGTTTCAGGTGTTCTCGATGGGTCACGGCACCGTCGCCGAGGAGATCAAGGGCCGCGCCCGCGGCCGCCCTGGCGAGCGCGAGGGGGCGATCCTCGAGATCGACGAGTCGGGCGTGCGCTTTCGCTCCTACGTGGACGGCGGTATCCGCTTCCTCTCCCCGGAGGACTCGATGGCCACGCAGGCCGCCCTGCGCTCGGACGTCGCGCTCGTGTTCGACGAGTGCACGCCCTTCCACGTCGACCGCTCCTACACCCAGCGTTCGACCGAGCGCACCCATCGCTGGCTCGATCGCTGCCTGCGCTGGCACTCCGAGCACGGCCCGCAGGAGCAGCTCGTCTACGGGATCGTGCAGGGCGGCGTCTATGAGGACCTGCGCCGCGAATCTGCGCAGCTCGTGGGCTCGAGCGCCTGCGATGGCATCGCGATCGGCGGGTCGCTCGGCTCTGAGAAGGCGCAGATGTATGAGGTCGTCTCCTGGGCCACCTCCGAGCTGGACGGCGTGCTTGAGGGGCGGCCACGTCACCTGCTCGGCATCGGCGAGGTCGACGATCTGATCGCGGGTGTCGAGCTGGGCATCGACACGTTCGATTGCGCCATGCCCACCCGCCTCGGTCGCCATGGCACCGCGCTCGTACCCGACCCCGATGCGCGCTGGCGGCTGGATCTGACGAAGGCCGGTGTACGCGACTCGCCCGAGCCGCTGCTGGAGGGCTGCGCCTGCCCGGCCTGCTCAAAAGGGTTCTCGCGCGCCTACCTCGGCTATCTTGCCCGCGCCGGCGAGCTGACCGGCACGCGCCTGATCACGATGCACAACCTCGCCTTCCTCGCGCGGTTGATGGGCGATCTGCGACAGGGGATTTTTGACGGGCGGCTGGGCGAGGTGGCCGCGCAGTGGCGCGCCGGAGAATTCCATCCCAAGTGATGCGTACTTTGGGTCGTGGCATTCCGGTGTGGTGTAAGGGCAGCACGGATACCCGTCACGTATCAGGTGCCGGTTCGAGTCCGGCCGCCGGAGCCATCTGTTGAAGGCGACGGTTGAGGTTGCTAGCCTGCTAGGCACGTGACGGGTGTCCAGCCCGAAAGGGCAGTCGCCTTACCGAGGGGCCCGCGCAAGCGGGCCTTTCGCCTTTAATGGCTTCTTCTCGTTTCTACGACAATTGTCTGCTAGGCTACGGACGAGTGACGGTTGCCGGGCGAGGGGCTCGCTGTAGCGGGCCTTTCGCCTGTTCAGGCCTATTTCGTGTTTTCGCTGACCAGCTGTTTGAGCGCCACCGAGGCCTGTTCGACGTCGTTGTAGACGACGTTGCGCAGCACGACTCTTGTGGGCGCGGGCGCTGTGATCGCGACGATCGCCGCGATCACGCCGCCGAGCGCCAGCAGTCCCACCAGTGCGAGCGCCAGCCGCCTGGGTCCGCGGTTGCGTGAACTGGACAACGGGACGGCGGCGGGATGTGCGCTCGCGTCAGCGGCAGCAGCGCTTCGCGCCGGTCCCCTCCGTGGTTGACGCGGCGCAACGGCGGGCTTGGCGCTAGCACCACCCGATCCGCGGGCGCCGCTGCTCAAGATGCTCGTGGCCTGCGTCGCCGGCTGGGCTCCGCTCCGGCTGGCCGACCGACTCGTGGTAGGTGACTCCAGCGGCGAGATCCCATCCGCGCCATCGCTTATCGCGCGGCCCATCTCACGCGCGGTCTGGTAGCGCTCGCGGGGGTCCAGGGCGAGCGCGAGCGCGATCGCCTCGGACAGCTCGGGTCCGACCGCCGCGACGAGCGTGTCGAGCAGCGGCGGCTCCTCGCGCTGCTGCTTAAGCGCCAGCTCCGTCAGCGACGTCGCCTCATACGGCAGCCGCCCGGAGATCAGCTGATAGGCGACCACGCCGAGCGCGTACAGGTCCGCGCGGGGACCGGCCTCCTCGCCGCGTGCCTGCTCGGGGGCCAGATAGGCGGCCGTGCCGAGCACCGAGCCGACCTGGGTGATGCTCGATTGCTCGGTCGCCTTGGCGATGCCGAAGTCCGCGAGCTTGACCTCGCCCTCGCGCGCGCGCAGCAGGTTGCCGGGCTTGACGTCGCGGTGCACGACCCCGTGGCGGTGGGCGTAGTGCAGGCCTTCGCATGCCTGTTCGATGATTGCCACCGCCTCATCCACCTGCACCCAGCCGTCGTCGCGCAGGATCTCCGCGCAGGATTGGCCCTCGATGTACTCCATTACGATGAAGTGCCGGCCCGAGGTCTCGTCCAGGCCCGAGTCGAAGATCTGCACGATGTTCGGATGCACGAGTCGCGCGGCGGCCTGCGCCTCGCGCTGAAACCGCGACACGAACGTCGGATCATCCGCCAGGTGCTCGGCCAGCAGCTTTGCCGCCACGCGCCGTTCCAGGCGCATGTCGAACGCGAGATGGACCGTCGACATTCCGCCGAATCCGAGCCGGCCCTCCAGCCGGTAGCGCCCGGCGATGATGTCGCCGTCGTTCACGCCTGCTCTCTTTGGCCGAGCCGTGCGGCGTTGGCTTGGGGTGGAACCGCCGACCTCATCTGTTGCCTTCCGGTCCCGCGCCACCCGGCGCGACCCCGCCGGATTCGCCCTGTTCGTTGCCCCTACCTTCAGCCTGGCGTTCACCTTCACCGGGCGCCACCGTGCCGCCCCCATTGTTCGGCGGCGTGACGGGTGTAGGAGTCGGAGTCGTCGGCGTGCTCGTCGTGGTGCTCGGCGTCGTCGGCGTCGTCTGGGTTTTCGTGGTCGTGGTTGTCGTCGTGCGCGGCGTAGTCGTCGTTGCCGTCTGGGCGAGCGGCTGCACGCACAGTGCGAGTGCGCGTTCGCGCAAGTTGGAGATGCCTTCGCTGAGTCGTCGGTGCAGGCCGGAGTCGATCGTGGCAGGCAGCGCTGCGAAGTCCTGCTCGGTTTTGTTGATCGCTTCGGTCGTCGCGGTGCAGTTGCCACCCCCGGCCTGTGCGGCCTGTGCGACCGCTTCGAAGTCACTCTGCAATGGTCCCGCGTTGGCGATCGGGATCAATCCCTTGCCAGAACTTCCGCAAGAGACGAGCACCACTGCGAGGAGGACCCCCAGCAATCCGGCCGTGAGCAGGCGTAGACCCATCGCCCAGGACCGCCCTTGGGAGGAGATATCTCCGTGCATGGTCACTGACCGTACTCCAGGCGCTCCGCGAGCGAGTCCGGCAGGCGCGCCGCGCGGATCGCGGCGGCCGCGCCCGCGACGTCATAGTCGGTACGTTCAAACGACGCCGTCAGGCCGTCGAGGTCCAGCATCAGCCACGATGCGCGCGGGTCGCCGTCACGAGGTTGGCCGACGCTGCCGGGATTCAGCAGCCATTCGCCGTCTGAGATGTCCAGATGGACGCCCTCGCGTCGCGGTTCGCCGCTGGCGAGCTCGCCCTCGTGGCGCACGAACGACAAGGCCACGTGCGAATGGCCAATCAGGCAGACGCGGCTCGATTGCTTGTCCAGGCACAACTCCGCAAGCAGAGCGGACAGCACGTACTCCCACACGGGATCACGCGGACTGGCGTGATACAGCCCGATCGGGCCCTCCTGTCCCTGTGGGTGCAGACCCGCGAGGAAGCCCAGGTGCTCGGCGGAGATCACCTCTTGCGTCCACTGTGCCGCGAGGCTGGCTCCGCGGGAGAACTCCCCGAACGAGATCTCACCCGTTACGGCGAGATCGTGGTTGCCGGCCAGGCACACGGCCGCGTGCTCTGAGGCGAGCGCGACGCACGCGTCCGGCTCGGCGCCATAGCCCACCAGGTCACCGAGGCACCACAGCTCCGAGGCGTCGCTTGCCGCGATCGCCTCCAGCACCGCCTCGAATGCGTGCCGATTGCCATGGATGTCGGAAATCACCGCGACCTTCATCGTCGTCCGCCGCGCATATAGCGCGCGGTCACGGCCCTACTCCTCCGCGTCCCCCGCCTCGGCGCCGCCGTACTCGGGTAGGTTCTTGATGCCCTCGCGGGTTCGCCACTTGGAGTAGTTGTCCTCCATTGCGTCGATCAGCTCGCGCATGAACCGCGGCGAGATATTGACCCGCGAGACGACCACGCCGGGTACCTCCTCGGACTCGACCTCGTGGTCGACGCGCGCGAAAGTGACCGTGAACTCGTAGTCGGAGTGGCTGACGTTCGCGAAGTTCGCGTATACGCCCCCCATGATCTCGGGGGAGAGATGGATGTTTATGTGGCGCTCTGCGCCTGGGTCTTGGTCGTTCACGTAGTTAGTATCCCAATCTGTGAGCCAGATGCATACGACGGGTGTGAGAACCCCTGTGGACGAGTTGCGCGAGGCGGTCCTCGCGGGCGCCGAGGCACTCGCGAGCGCCGACGTCGCCGGCGGAAGCGGTGGTCTGGGCAGGCCTGATGCGATCGTACTCGAGCGTCCGCCGAAGGCCGACTTCGGCGACTACGCGACCAACGCGGCGCTGCTGCTCGCACCCTCGCTTGGGATCGCGCCGCGCGAGGTCGCCGAGCGCCTAGGCGTCGAGCTGGAGCGCCGCCTCGGCGAGCGGCTGCGACGCTTCGAGGTCGCCGGACCGGGCTTCCTGAACCTGTTCCTGGCCGATTCCTGGCTGCGGGGCGCGCTCACTCGGGTGCTCGCCGGGGATGCGACGTTCGGCTCAGGTGGCGCACGACCGCCCGAGCGCATCCTGATCGAGTTCGTCTCGGCCAACCCAACCGGGCCGATGCACGTGGGCCACGCTCGCAACGCGGCCTACGGGGATGCGCTGGCGCGCGTACTTACCTTCCACGGACACGAGGTCGAACGCGAGTTCTACGTCAATGACGCCGGCTCGCAGGTGCGTGCCCTCGGCGAGTCGATTCGCGCTGTAGCGCGCGAGCAGGAGATCCCCGAGGGGGGCTATCGCGGCGACTACGTCCGCGAGCTCGCCGCTGAAATCGACTGTGCAGCGACACTCGAGCCCGGCGAGCTAGGGCAAGCGGCGGTCGGCGTGATGATCGGACGGATGCAATCGACGCTGCAGTCTTTCGCCGTTCAGGGCTTCGATCACTGGCAGTACGAGTCCGCACTGCACGCCGGAGATCCAAGCCCCGTGACGCATACGCTCGCGACGCTCGAACAGCACGGGCACACCTATCGCGAGGACGGTGCCCTGTGGCTGCGCACCACCGACTATGGCGACGACAAGGACCGCGTGCTCGTGCGCTCCTCCGGCGAGCACACCTACTTCGCCTCCGACATCGCCTACCACCAGGACAAGCGCGAGCGCGGATTCGAGCGTCAGATCGACGTGTGGGGCGCCGACCACCACGGCTACCTCTCACGGATGCGGGCCGCCTACGCCGCCCTCGGCGGCGACCCCAACCATCTGGAGATGCTGACGATGCAACTCGTCCATCTCGTGCGCCGCGGTGAGCGCGCGCAGATGTCAAAGCGCGCGGGCGAGTTCGTCACGCTTGAGGACCTCGTCTCCGAGGTCGGCGTCGACGCCGCACGCTGGTTCTTGCTGTCGCGCTCGCACGACACCACGATCGATCTCGATCTCGACCTGGCGCGTGCGCAGTCTCGCGAGAACCCCGTCTACTACGTCCAGTACGCGCACGCCCGCATCGTCTCTGTGCTCGCCCTCGCCGGTCCCGAGCGTGTCGCCGGCGCGCTGGAGGACTCGGCGCATGAGAGGGTCGACGCCGGCGAGGGGACGGACATGGGGGAGAGGACGGATGAGCCCCTGCACCCGGCCGAGCGCGCCCTGATCAAGCGACTGCTCGCCTTCCCCGGCGAAATATCCGAGACGGCCCAACGGCGCGCGCCGCACCGGATCACGACCTACGCGCTGGAGCTGGCCCAGGACTACACCGCCTTTTACGAAGCCTGCCGCATCGTCGGCGTCGAGGGCTCGGCGGAGCCGGTGACGGGCCGGGCGAATGTCGAATCGTTGCGACTGGCGCTGTCGGTGGCGGCCCAGCGCACGATCGCGCGTTGCCTCGATCTGCTTGGGGTCACCGCGCCCCAGCAGATGTGAAACACGGCCGGAGGCCGTCGCCCGCTCGGGCCTATCGGTCGAACTGCGTCATGTCGGCGTCCAGGCGCGCCGTCTCGGCCGCGCTGAGCGGTGCCGCCGCCGGTGGGCCCGATCGACCGCGCGTGCGCTTTCGCCAGCGGGGC
>JBAUXH010000320.1:0-1570 GCA_049584155.1 Solirubrobacteraceae bacterium | reverse complement strand
CCATACGGGCTATTACAATTCCATCGAACAGTTCCCGGTCTTCACCGCAACCGCGATCACGATGCGGGCCAAGCCGATCTATCTGTCCACCTACACCGGCCGTCCGCCCGACGAACCGTCTGTGCTGGGCGAGGCGCTGAACGAAGTCTTCGTACCGCTGCTTCAGCAGCAATTTCCGGAGATCGTCGATTTCTGGCTGCCGCCGGAGGGTTGCTCCTATCGCATCGCCGTGGTGTCGATGAAGAAGGCCTATCCCGGCCATGCCAAGCGCGTGATGATGGCGGTGTGGTCCTATCTGCGCCAGTTCATGTACACCAAATGGGTGATCGTCGTGGACGACGACGTCGACGCGCGGAATTGGAAGGACGTGATGTGGGCGATCTCCACCCGCATGGATCCGGCGCGCGACATCACCGTGATCGAGAACACGCCGATCGACTATCTCGATTTCGCCTCGCCCGAGAGCGGGCTTGGCTCCAAGATCGGGCTGGACGCCACCAACAAGCTGCCCCCTGAGACAAAACGCGAATGGGGCCGCCTCATCCGCATGGACGAGGAGATCGTCCGCACCGTCTCGGAAAAATGGCCCAGGCTGGGCCTGCCCGGCGACGGCAAGCCGGTCTGGAAATAGTCCGCTTGAATTGGGCGCCCGCGCGGTCCAAATACCCTCCATGACCAAGCCGAATTCCCAGGAAATCCTCGACCGTCTGCTGCGCGCCGCCAAGTCGGCCGGAGCGGACGCCGCCGATGCGCTGTTCGTGGAAAGCGTGGCCGCCAGCGTGTCCTATCGTCTGGGCAAGCTCGAGGACGTCGAGCGCGCGGAATCCGCCGATCTGGGCCTGCGTGTGTTCGTGGGCCGGCGCGTCGCATTCATCTCGTCGACGGATTTCTCACAAGACACGCTCGACGCGCTGCCTGAGCGGGCGGTGGCGATGGCGAAGCTGGCCCCGGAAGACAAATATGCCGGCCTCGCGCCGAAAGACAGGCTGGCACGCGATCTGCCGTCGCTCGATCTGGAAGACCCCGGCGAACCGTCCGCCGATCTTCTGATCGAACGCGCGCGGGACATCGAAGCGGCGGCGATGGCGGTCAAGGGCGTGACGAATTCGGAAGGGGGCGGCGCGAGCTTCAACCGCTCGGCCATTGCGTTTGCCACGAGCGACGGATTCAGCGGCCGCTATGCCGGCACGAGCCACAGCATCGGCGTCGCCGTCCTCGCCGGCGAAGGCATGGCCATGCAGATGGATCACGACAGCGCCAGCGCACGGCACACGGGCGATCTGGAGAAGCCCGATTCCATCGGCCGCCGCGCCGGCGAGCGCGCCGTGGCGCGCCTCAACCCGCGCAAGGCGAAGTCGCAGCGCGTGCCCATCATCTACGATCCGCGGACCGCGAATGGGCTGCTCGGCCATCTGGCGGGTGCGATCTCGGGCGCGTCGATCGCGCGCGGCGTCAGCTTCCTCAAGGAGCAGCTTGGCAAGCCCGTCTTCGCCGCGGGCATCAACGTGATCGACGATCCGCATCGCGCGCGCGGCTTGCGCTCCAAGCCTTTCGATGCCGAGGGCGTCGC
>JBAUXH010000319.1:0-10855 GCA_049584155.1 Solirubrobacteraceae bacterium | reverse complement strand
CGCCTGGTCCGCGCCGGCTGCTCGGGGGAGACCGCCTGGGCTCCCCCGACGGTCATACCGCCTGCGCCCGCCACGGTCACGACCCGCTTGCGTGCAGCCGCGCGTGCCTTTCCGCCGCCGCGGCCATGTCGGGGGCGTACTCCCCACTCTGGGCCTTCTTGCCGTTGCGCTGGGACTTTTCGCTCTGCACGCCGACGGTCTCACGTGAGCTGCGGCGGCGGCTGGGCACGTCGATCGTGATCTCGGTCTCCGGCTCGGCCTGCTCGGCCGTATCTTCGGCCTCGGCGAGGGAGGCACTGACGCGCCAGGTGTCGCGGAAGCGCGCGAACAAGAGCATGAGCACACACCACATCACGAAGACCGCCACGAACACCAGCATCGCGACCGCCTTGCTGATGCCGCCGTCGACGACCCCCCCCTTCGCTTCGCCGAGCTGGCGAATCACGACCCTGGAAGACTGCGGAACGTGATCGGCTTCCTCCAAGGAGACCACGTACTGCTGGAGGCCGGCCACGGCGGCATTGGCAAGGCGGACCGACTGGGCAGTTGTCGGAGCCTGGGCGAAGATGCCGATCGTCGGCAGGTTAGGATCGCTGTTGAAGTTCAGCCGGTAAGGGGTGGTTTCGCCGGTGATTTGGACATTGCGCTGGACCGCGGTCGGTTCCTGGACGATCCGCGGCACGAGCGGATCGATGGGTCCTGCGGCATAGATCTGATCACCGGGTATGCCCGACCGCTGACCGATGAGATTGAGCACGGTCGGGCTGGCCATGAAGTTTGCATACACCGTCGCACGCGACTGCAGCGGCTCGAAAGACTGCGAGAGATTGCCGAGCACCGAGGAGGAGGTGTCCACGAATACCTTGGTGCTGGCGCTGGAGTACTGCAACGAGCGCGGCTTGAGCTTCAGGCCATCGAGCCGATACACGCTGAGGACCGCGGCGAGCCCAGCGACCAGCACGCCGACCATAAGCAGTCGTCGCTGTCTGGCCAGCTCCCGTAGTACAAGGGCAAACTCCATGTGGCTCGATCCTTCCGTAGCGGTCTCCGTCTAGGCAATCAACGTTTGCGTGGTAGCGCTTTTTGCGACGCCAACAGGCCCGCGAACAGATCTAGCCCGGCGGCCGGCGCGAGCGGGCGGCGAAGATGTCGCCTTTGGCGATAGGCCAACGTGAACTCCCGGACCGCGGCGCGGCCGTGGGCCTCCTTGGGAGTGCTCCGTGCGCCCCTTCAGCCAAGGCGCTCGTAGATGCTGCGCAGCGTCTGCTCGGAGTGCTCCCAGCTCAGCTCCAGCGCCCGTTCGCGCGCCAATTCGCCGAGCCGCAGCCGCCGCTCGCCGTCACGGACGAGATCGCAGATAAGGTCGACGAACGCCTGGCCCTCGCCGCAGGGCGCGTAGAGAGCTGCCGCGCCGGCGGTGCGCCGCGTCTCACGCAAATCGTAAGCGACGACAGGGCGACCGCAGCCCAGATACTCGGCTATCTTGATCATCGTCGAGCCCTGATTGAGCTCGGTGTCAGGGGCCGGATCAAGACCTATGTCGGCGTCCGCGATCAGGCTGGCGACGCGCTCGTGAGGCACGTGGCCGGTGAAGGTGACACGCTCTGCGACACCCGCCTGCTGGCAGCGTTCGAGTAGCTCCGTGCGTGCCGTCCCGTCACCGACGACCGTCAGGTGAGCCGTGCTCAGCCCCGATGCGCCCAGGATCTCGGGCAACTCGAGCACGCCGTCCTGCACGTCGAGGGTTCCGACGTAGACCAGCCTCGGCGTGCCCAGCTCACCCGGGCGTCCAGCGGGCGGGCAGGGAAACTCGGAGATACGCGGACCATTGCGGACAACCGTGACATCGCCCTCAGAGCGTCGTCCTCGAGCGATCGCCAGCTCGCGCTGGGACTCATTGGTCACGATCACTTGGTGGGCGCAGCCGATGGCCGCACGCTGGGCGGCGCGTAGCGCCGCCAACGCGAACGAGGAGCCGAACTTCGCTTCGAATAGCTCCGGACCGGAGTCGTGCATGTCATATACGACCCGGCCGCCGGCCAGTCGAGCCGCGAAGCCGGCGAGCGCAAGCGTGTCGGGAGGACCGTTGAGGTGCAGCGTGCTCGCGCCGCGCAACAGCTCAACGAGTGCGCGCGCGAACAGTTGGAGGTGGGCGATCCCATACTCAAGCGCGTAGGACCATGGTGAGCGTCCGGCCCACACGGTGCGGTAGCGACGTACCTCTACATCCCGCAGACGCTCGCGCGAAGCTTGACCCGGACCACGGGGGGCGAGCACGGTCACCCGATGGCCGACGGCCGCCAGCGACTCGGCCTCATTGCGTACGCGGGTGTCCTCGGGATAGGTGAAATTCTCAAGCAGCATTACGATGCGCCGCGGCCCCGCACGCACACCCTGTCCCGCTGGGAGAGACCGCCTCACCGCCATGTTCAATCAACGAGAACCCACGTGAGCGACTTTCAGACAGAGCTCCAGATCGACGAGCCTCGCGTGCGCATCGGCTTGATCACGACGCGCGTCGCGCTCGATTCGCCAGGGACTTCCTGCTCGCCGGTGACTTCCGGACAGGAACGCATGCTGGCGGCGATCGAGCGCGTGTTCCCGGTGCGCTTCGAAGGAGACGAGCGCACCAGCCTCGCGCAGGTCGACGGCATGCTGGTGCTGGGCTCAGGACCCTTGGTGCAGACCGCCCGCGACATCCCACGGCTGGTCCTGCCCCACAACCCGCGACAGGACGGCGCTCAAATACAAGGGGATCGCGCAACTGCATATGGCGAGGAGACCGCGGTCGCTCTGGCCGACGAGCTCGACCTTGCGCGCCCGTTGCGCGGAGTAGTCATCCCGGAGAGCGCCCTCCCGGTCGAGTTGCCGGTCGATCCGGCGCCGGCCCGGATGCTGGCCAGCAGCGAGGGCAGGATCGTCTGGGCACAACAAGGCGATGCGGCCGAGACCCTGCATACAAGCGCCTATCCGCTCGCCGAGCTGCGCCAAGGCGAGGCGCTGCGCGAGCACCTGCGAGCCGGGCGTTTCATGGGCCTGTTGCCGCTAGTGCACTTCCTCGAACGGTTGCTCGGCGCCGAGGGCTGGAAACCGCCGCCGCTGCGCGCGGCGTTCGTCGTCGACGACCCCAATCTCCACTGGACCTCATACGGATTCATCAAATACGGAGAGCTCGCCGCGCACGCCGCGCAGCACGGCTATCACATTGGGCTCGCGACCGTCCCGCTCGACGGCTGGCTGTTCCAGCGCCGCGCCGCGGCGCTGTTTGCCAAGAACACATCCGTGCTCTCACTGCTCGTGCACGGCAACGACCACGTCGCACGTGAGCTGGGCCGTCTGGACACCGATCGTCAGGCCGAGTCCGCGATTGCGCAAGCGTTGCGGCGAATCGCCGCACTCGAACGCCGCACCGGGGTGAGGATCGACCGCGTCATGGCGCCTCCACACGAGTCCTGCTCGGAGGCGGCATTGCGAGCGATGTTCAGGTTGGGGATGGAGGCCGCATGCATCAGCCAACCCCACCCCTGGCGTGATGGTCTGCCCGCGGCCACGCCACTCGCCGGGTGGTATCCCGCCGAACTAGTTGCTGGCGGCCTGCCGGTCCTACCCCGCTATCCACTTAGCGCCGGTCGCGAGGATCTGGCGTTGCGGGCGCTGTTGGGACAACCTTTGATTCTCTACGGACACCATGGCGACTTTGCGCACGGCCTCGATGTGCTGGCGCAGGCTGCATGCGAGGTCAACAGCCTGGGCGACGTCGAGTGGGGATCTCTCAGCTGGATCGCGCGTGGCAGCTACGCCACGCGCCACGTCGAGGGAGTGCTGCACCTCAGGATGGACTCCCGCCGAATCGTGGTGGACGTTGCGCCCGGTACGCACGCGCTGCGAGTATTCGTCAGAGAGCCGTTCGGCGGCGGCGCCGGGCATCGGCTGATGCATGCCGGTGGAGTCGCCGATATCGCCTTCGAGCGGGGGATCGGAACATCGGAGCTGCTGAGGATCAACACTCCCGGCCGGATCGAACTGGCGCTGATGGCAGATATGCCGCTGAGTCCCGTTGAGATTCGCTCGCCGGGCATCAGACCGTGGCCATGGCTCAGACGCGCCCTCGTCGAGGGACGCGATCGTATTCAGCCTCTGCGCTGACGCCGGCGCTAGCGGGCGTTTTTACGCCAAGAGCGGGCGATGGCCGTGTTGGCCATCCAGCAAAGTTCCAACCCACCGAGAACGTTTTATAGGTCTATGACCAAGACGCTGTCTGCCGAGCGCCCCCCGGGACTAGGCAGCCATTCGACGCACGCCGAAAGCCGCCACGGGCGCAGCCGGATCCTGCTGGCAGTTCACAGCACCAAGCTGGGTGGCGCCGAGCGAATGGCCCTCCTGGAAGCCGAGCACCTCAAGGCTCGATTCGAGCTCCTTCTGTCGGCGCCCGACGGTCCTCTGCACTCGCGCTTTGCCGAACATGGCGAGATTGTCCGCTCGACGACGGCCACACTGCCGCTGTGGGGCGCATCGGTACGGCGCTGGGCCAGCGGCTTGGCCCGCACGCTGCGCGATGTGATCCCCATGGCGCTGCTTATCCGTCGTCGCAAGGTCGAGCTGGTGCTCACTAACAGCACGGTGTGCGTCGCTCCCGTGCTCGCCGCAAAGCTCGCCGGCGTTCCCGTCCTCGTGCACGCTCGCGATGTGCCGAAGTCGCGGTTCGCTCCGCTCGTGCTGCGGTTGCACGGACAGTTGGCAGACACCGTGATCGTGATCGCCGACGGGTTGACACCCTACTTTCGGGGCCGTGCGCGAACACGGATCGTACGGATCGTGGATGGGATCACGATGCCCACCCCACCGAGCCGGACTCCGAACGAGCTCGGATCGCCACCGCGGCTGTGCCTGGTCGGCGGAATCGATCCCCGCAAGGGTCAGGATGTGGGGGTCGCAGCGCTCGCGCGGTTGCGAGAGCGCGGCATCCAGGCGACGCTCGAGCTAGTCGGGCGCGAGCTCGACGAGAGCTTCGCCGCCACCGTGCGCGAGGACGCGCGGCGCCTGGGGGTGGCCGAGAGCGTGAAGTTCGTCGGCGAGGTCAACGACATCGCCCCGCATCTTGATCGCGCCGACATCGTGGTTGCGCCATCGCGTGGCGAGTGGACGCCACTGGTATTGATGGAGGCGCTCGCACGCAGCAAGCCCGTGGTGGCGAGCAGCGTGGGCGGGGTCCCGGAAGTTGTGCGCGATCGTGAGTTCGGTTTGCTCGTAAGACCCGAGAGTCCCGCCGAGCTAGCGGATGCCATCGCCGAGTTGCTCGCGGACCCGGCGGCGGCGGCGGCGATGGCCGAACAAGGGCGTGCACACATAGACGACGGTTACCGGATCGATCACACTCTGGATGGGCTGCAGATCGAGATAGACCGGCTGCTCGCGCGCGAAACCGGGGAGCTCAGACGCGAGCCTGGCCTATCGCCGGCCGTTTTGTAGATATGCGAGCGAAGGGGGTCATCGTCGTTCCACCCGCGGACCGGCTGATCGGGTCCTGGCTCGACGCTACCCGCACGACATCACTGCAGCGCGTGGCCAACCGTCCGATCATCTGCCATGTGTTGGATGAGCTCGCGGCCGCCGATGTTCGTGAGGTCGTGATCGTCACTCCTTCTGAGATCGCCTCGGAGATCACGAGCTGTATCGACAGCGAAGGGCCCCGGGGTGTCGATGTGCAGCCGCTAGTACACAACTACCGCGTCGAAGCCGCCGTGGCGCTCGAGGCGATCGCCGGGCTGATCGGTGAGGCGCCAGTGATCATCCATCGTGCGAACGGACTATTGGGAGGGCCGCTCGCTCCCCTGCTCGAGTCGCTGAACAATCAATCGCCGGATGTGGTGTTGCTGGTGGCGCCAGGTGCGCGCAATACCGAACGTCTGGCGCCGACCTCACAGCGCATGCTGGGTATCGCCGAGCTCAACCCCGCCAAGTCCGCGTTCGGGGTGGCGGGGGTGTGCGTGCTGGCGTCGGGGGCCCTGCGCCACCTCTGTGCGGTGCAGTGGTCAGCGCAGGGTCTCGAGCTGGAGGCGATGGCCGAGAGACTCGCGGGAGATGGCGGCTGCATCCACGTGCGCATGGTGCGTGCATGGCGCAGCTTCACCGGCGAGACCACCGATCTGCTGGATTTGAACCGAGCGGTACTCGACATGCTCGACGATGGCGAGACCCCGGTTGAGAGCGACGGCAACCGCTTCGAGGGTCGCGTGATCATCGACGCGACGGCCTCGGTCACCTCGACCGTCATCTGCGGACCGGCGATCGTCGGTCCCGGCGCCCAGATCGCCGACTCCTACATCGGGCCGCACACCTCGATCGGCGAGCGCGTACACGTCGAGTGCGCCGAGATCGAGCGTTCGATCGTCCTTGCCGGCGCGCGCATCCAGCATGTGGGTGGACGGCTGGTGGCAAGCGTCGTAGGACGCGAAGCGCACGTCTTCCGCGACTTCTCGGTGCCTCGCGCGATCCGCCTGCAGGTGGGAGACGGCGATGAGGTAGCGCTCTGCTAAGCGCGGCGGCCCTCAGCCGCTAAGCGCCTGCCGCCCCTGCGCGACGGTGCCGCCGCCCCTGCGCGATTGTGCCGCCCTACGCGACGGGCGGCGAAGCGCTCAAGATTTTCCCGCGGTCCGCAGGTCGTCATCCCAGAAGTTCCTCTCCCAGATCTGGCCGCGACCCGTGTAGTGGGTTCCGAGCACTCCGAAATAGCCGCCTCTTGGCCAGTAGCCATGTGCGTCAGAACCGCGCCTACATCTGTAGCCACCGGTAGCGCGGACGTATTCACCCTTAGTGGCGCAGCGCGCGAAGCGATTGTTCTTGATATCGACGGTGCTGGAACCCACCGATCTGGAGTTAGCGCAGAAATAGAACAGATAACCACCACCCGCCACCAGGCTGTTGGTGACCGTCTCGTGGTTTTCGCATGCGCCTGAACCTTCCGCAAAGATGATCGCCGTCTGCTCCTGCGGGTTGAACAGCGTGTCATCGTTTGCGGTGATCGCGTTGTTATCAAGCCACCATACCTCTGTGTGCACCCCGGGCGCCGCCGCCCGTCCGTTGGCGATCACATAGCTTTCGTTCAGCGTCCAGCGCTGATGAATACACTCCGCGCAGTCTTCGAAACGGTCTTTCGTCGCTACCGCACCGACATTGCTGTGGTCGTTTCGAATCGCTTCTTCAAACGAAGCCGAGGTCGTATTTTCCGCACGGACCGTCGTGTTCGAGATGGTGAAGTTACTCGCCGCGCTTTCCAGAACGACAGCCGCACTGCCCTCGGCTTCCCGACCGTCAAAAATTACACAGTCGTGATTCAGCGTGACACCGCTGGCAGCGACCACGATATAGCCGGTGATGACGGTGTCTTCAATCGCTTCAGATTTGGTGATCGTTTTGGTCCCCGACGCCCTGGGAAGCGCCGAGCAGTTTTCGACGCCCGTGTTCTTCACGCCGGGGTAACCGCACTTTTCGGGAGCCGCGAAGCAGTTCCTGCGCCTGGGACCTCGATCGGACCGCGACGCGTGAGACACCCCTAGACGGTCCTCCACCCGTGCTTTACGAGGCAGGCTTCGCGGCGAGGACCCATGCTGTGCGAGGACCAAGCCCAATCCGACCGCGCAAGCCAGCGCCAATGCAAGGATCCACCTCACGGCAGCGGTGTACGATCTTTTTCAGCCGGCTTCAGAGTGGCCGAGTTTACAAGGCCCGGCGCGCAGGTGCAGCACGTATATGAGCACGTACAGGTACGGGCATTCGGCTGCTCGCACAAACGGACGCCCACACCGTCCGTCCAGGCGGAACATGAAAGTAGAGCATCCCTCGGCACGTTTTTTGGGTGCTGCCCATCGAGCCGTCGGGCAAGCTCAATTTAGTCCTTCAGCCATGACCCAGCGCCTGCTTCTCATCTCTCCAGTCCACAACGAGGAGGCCTACCTCGAGTTGGTCGCCGACGCCGTGGAGCGTCAGACTCGCCGCCCCGACCTGTGGGTCGTCGTCGACGATGGCTCGACCGACCGCACGTCCGAGATCCTCGCAAGACTGGCTGAGCGGATCGACTTCCTCAAGGTCCTCGACGCCGTCAAGCTCCCCCCGAAACGCTCCGTTAAAGACCGTCTGGCCACGGCCGCCGCGCCGAGGACCTTCAACCTCGGTCTCAACAGCGTCGCATGGCAAACCTTCACCCACATCGCCAAGCTCGATGGCGACACCGAGTTGCCACCGTACTATTTCGAGCGCCTGCTCGGCGAATTCGAGCGCGACCCCGAGCTCGGCTTGGCCGGGGGTCTGTATGCCGACCCTGACCCGCACGGCGATGGCTGGAAGGTGGTGAAGATGCCCTCTTCACATCACGTCCCCGGAACGCTGAAGTGCTACTCGCTCGCCTGCTTCGAGGCCATAGGGGGAGTACAGGAACGACTTGGGTGGGACACGATCGACGAGACCTACGCGCGCATGCGCGGCTACCGCACCCGGGCGTTTCCCGATCTCATCACCCACCACCATCGCCCGTGGGGCAGCGCCGACGGCACGCTCAGGGGGCGCGCACGCCACGGCCAGTGCGCGTACATCGTCCACTTCACACTTCCATGGGTCACGCTGCGCGCTTTCAAGGTGGCGCGGACGCGGCCGCGAGGGCTCTCGGGACTGGCGTTCCTCTACGGCTACCTCAGATCGGCGGTGCGGAGGGTGCCGCGGGTAGACGATCGGGAGTTCAGCCGGTTCGTCCGGCGCGAGTTGCGCGAGCGCATGAGGGAGGAACTCGCGCGAGTTCTTCCCCGCCGACATCGACTTGCCCCCCTTACCGAGCGCGAGCGTTGAGCACGAGGATGTCCGGCGTCGCCGACATAACACGGGAATCCTCGCCCGAGGCCAGGGCACAAGGACAGAGCCCGCTCGGCCGTTCGTCAGATGGCATGCTTGAGTCCGTCCAGCAGCTTCGTTACGCCGAGGAGACCGCCGAGCCGCTGCGGACCGTGCGGCTGGGTCAGCGCATCACCTCCAGGCGCTGGCCGCGGCAACTCGAGTGGCTGCGCACGGCCTCGAAGAAGATCGCGTGGACGACCGTCGAGGCGCGGCTGGTGAGCAGTCCGGTCCGCTACGCGCTACGCGAGCTCACCACCCGACGGTGCGGGGACTATGCGCTGCGCGACGGCACGGGACGCTTCTCGGTGCGCCACCGCAGCGGGGACATCGACATCCTGCGCAAGTTCTACGCCTACCACTACTACGATCTGCCCGAGGAGGTGCAGGCGCGCCTGCACTCGCTAGGGCGGGCGGTCGACGTGCTGGATCTCGGCGCGAACATCGGCCTATTCGAGGTCTTCACGCGGGGGCTGCTGCCGATCGGCCGCGTGGTCTGCTTCGAGCCGGACCCGGCCAACGCCGCGGTCTTGGAGCGGACACGAACAGCGAATGGCGCCGATTGGGAGATAGTCCAGGCCTGCGCGTCAAATCGGGATGGCAGAGCACGGTTCAACACCGGCCGTAAGAACTTCTCCCGCATCGGCAGCGGTGGCGACACTGACGTTGCCGTGATGGATGTGTTCGACCACATCTCCGCGGCTGACCTCGTGAAGATGAACATCGAGGGCAGCGAGTGGGACATCCTCCACGACCCCCGCCTAGCGGGAACGTCGGCGAGTTGGATCGTCGAGTATCACCGCATCAGCTCTCCCCATCCCGACATCCACAGTCTGGTGAGGAGACTGTTCGAGCGCGCCGGCTACACCACACGCCTGGCGGCGAAGACCGAGGACAACGGCCTGCTGTGGGCCTGGAAGCGATGACCGCGGCGACGACAGCTGTTAGCCACAGCTGACGAGCGCTCGGTCCGCGTCCCCGCGAGCGCGTTCGCTTGCGCCCGGAGCGGCAGATGCCACAGGAGCTTATTCTCACATTCCACGGTCTCGGGGAGCCTCCGCAGGAGATCGCCGAGGCCGAGCGCAAGGTATGGGTGCCGGTCGAGTGGTTTCAGGCGATCGTGGACACGCTGCCGCGCCGGGCCGTGGGGCTGGCCTTCGACGACGGCAACGGCTCCGACGTGGAGCATGCACTGCCGATACTCGCGCGGCGAGGACTGACGGCGCGCTTCTTCCCGCTGGTCGGACGGATCGGTACGGTCGGGTATCTCAATGCCGCGAACATCGTCGAGCTGAGCGCCGCGGGCATGGGGATCGGCAGCCATGGGTGCCACCACCGCGATTGGCGCACGCTGGACGACGGCGAGTTGCACGAGGAGCTCACGCTCTCACGCCGGACGCTCGCCGGGATCGTGGGCAGCGAGATCTTCGAGACGGCATGCCCATTTGGCTCCTACGACCGCCGTGTGTTGCGGGCGCTCCGCACCGCCGGTTATCGCAGGGTCTTCACCAGCGACGGCGGCTCAGGCCCGGCGGGCGCATGGCTCTCTGCGCGAACGACCGTCCACCGCGACCGTCCACTGGAGCATTGGCTCGACCTGGCCAGGGCCGGGGCACCGCGCCGGCCCGACCCCGTGCTGTTGGGCAAGCGGCTAGTGAAGCGCCTACGGTGAGCCGCTCCCACCGATCTGTGCTCGTGGGGTTCGCCGACGCCCTCGCGGCGCCCGAGGCCGCCGCGAGCCTGCTGCAGGCCGGCTACCGCGTCGCGAGCTTCTCCCGCCGTGGGCGAACGGTGGCGCTGCGTCGCATGCGCGGCGTGGAGATCCTCGAGGTGACGGCGCCGGAGGACGATCTGCAAGCGTGCTCGGCAGAGGTGGCCGCGATCGCCGGCGCTTACGATGCGATCATGCCGCTGGACGACCAGGCGGTGCTGGTCTGCGACCGGGGGCTCGCGCCCGATGCGCCCGTCGCCGGAC
>JBAUXH010000318.1:0-15806 GCA_049584155.1 Solirubrobacteraceae bacterium | reverse complement strand
CCCGAACAGGCCTCCCTCGGTGATCGGCGCGCGGCCGAGCTCTGAGGTGCTCGTCAGGCCCACCGGCACGAGACCCGCGCGGCGCAACCGCGCGACGAGCTCGCTGTCGGCGCTCGCGACGTTCTCGGCGAGCAACCGCGAACCGTTCGTGTGGCGCGTACCGGCGCAGTGCGCGAGCAGATCCTTGACCAGCAGCGGCACCCCTGCGAACGGCGCGGTGCGATCGACGCGCTCGGCGGCGGCGAGCGCCTGCTCATACATCGGCGTGACGACCGCGTTCAGGCGTGGGTTGAGCTCCTCGATCCGCGCGATGCTCGCCTGCACCAGCTCGCGCGAAGTGACCTCGCCGCGACGAACGAGCTCGGCCAGCTCGGTGGCGTCGACGAACGCCAGCTCACTAAGCATTCCAGCAGTATCGCCTGCCCCGTTCCTACGTGCCGGGAGCATGCACCGGCCATTAGCAGCGTTCCACGCTCCGCGCCGGCCGCGCTCACTCAGAGCACCCTCCTGCAGCAGCTCGATCACCTCGTCGGGCAGCGCAGCCGGTCGCGCCCGCGGCGGCTGGCGTGCTCCGAGCCTTCGTGCCCAGTGGGATCGTCCCGACCATCGCGCAGAACCGGCTCCAGCAACGGCATTGACGTAGATCGTATGAGTCGGATAGTGTGTCCTCGGCGCCTCGGGCAGACGCCCGCGGGCAAGACTTCGAGGGGGTCGTCGGAGAGATATGGCAACGCAAGCGACACAGCAGGCACCGCCGAGCCTGGATATCGCCTACGAGGACGACGCCGAGATCCTGCGGGGGGCCAGCACCGAGGATTACGCCGGCCACATCGCGCCGGACTCCTGGCGGGCAGGCAGCGGAGCGCTGGCGATGGCCTGGCTCGGCTTTCCCACCGCGATCTTCTGGATGGTCGTCCCCGCCGGACTCTCGTTTGCCGTCGGCACCGGTCCGGTGCTGATCGGACTCGTCGCCTCCGCTGTGCTGGTGGCCGCCGGCGCCTATGTGGTGATTCCCTGGGCGACCGCCACGGGCCTGCCCGTCTCGGTCTTCTCGCGGCGGCTGTTCGGTTATTTCGGCGCGGCCTTTGCGACGCTCGTGCTGGCCGCGACCGGCATCTACTTCGCCGCCTTCGAGGGCTCGGTGATCGCCGTCGCGTTCCATCAATACTTCGGCGGGCTATCGCTGAACCTGTGGTACCTGGTGGTCGTGCTGATCGCCGTGCCGCTGATGATCGGCGGCGTGCGCGTATGGCTGGATCGGCTCAACGGCGTGCTGCTGCCGCTGTACCTGCTCGGCCTGATCGGCGCGATCGTATGGGCGATCGCCGAATACGGCTACCACGGCGGCTGGTTTACCTTCAAACCGCCGCACCCACTCGACACCCACGGTCCCGCCTGGGTGTTCGTACTCGGCGCCTACATCGCCCAACCGACGCTGCTATTCGCCTGGGAGTACGCGCGCCTGGGCCGACGCGAGGACGTGCGCGTAAACAAGCGCATCACGTTTGGGCTGCCCTTCTGGCTGGCGACGTTCTTCGTCAACGGCCTGATCGGGATCTTCCTCGTGCATACGATCCCGGTCGCCGGCGAAGTCGGCGAGGTCACGCTCGTGCTGGCGCTCGTCGCGCTGATGGGTCTCGCCGGGGTGGCCTTCATCTGGGTCACACAGACGCGCATCAACACCGCCAACTTCTACGTCGCCTCGACCAACCTGCAGAGCTTCACCGCGCGCGTCTTCAAGCTGGAGCTCCCGCGCGCCGTATGGGTGGTGATCGCGGGCGCGATGGTCTACGCGCTGATGCTTGCCGACCTCTTCTCCTTCCTGCTCGAAGCCCTGCGCTACCAGGGCGCGTTCATCACTGGCTGGCTGGTGATCCTCGTCGCGCACGCCGTGCTCGCGCGGCGCAGTGGCGAAGACCCACGCCAGATCGAGTTCCGCCCGGGACGACTGCCGCAAATCAACCTCGTCGGCTTCGTGCCGTGGGTCGTCGGTGGAACGGTAGGCGTCGTTCTGCTGGCGGGCGAAACGGCCTTCGCCAACACCTGGGCGCTGCCGATCGACGCCGGCATCGCGCTGGTGCTGTTCCTGCTCGCGCGCGCGATCGCGCGCCCCAGTTGGGAGACGATGGCCCGCCCACATGATCCCCGCAGCGAAGTCGACGACCCATGGAGCGCGCGGATTCGCTGCGGCGCCTGCGGGCACCTGTATCTCGCCGCCGAGATCGACCGCGACCCCAGCGAGGGCCAGCGGCCGGTGTGCGCGGTGTGCGCGACCACGAGCACACGCCTGTACCATGCCGCGCATCTTGAGGCGCGCGCACATAGAGCATCCTCAAACGGGGCCTGACCTGGCCGTGAGGCGCGCGTATGTCGAGCGCCCTTCCGCGCCACGTCGCCGGGTCATGAGCAGCGGAGTCCGTCGTGGGTGAGATCACCGTCGGCGACATACGCGTCAACTGCCTACGCGACGCGATCGCCCCGTTCGCGCACGGGTCACTTGCATACGCCTTCCCTGGCGTCACGCTCGAGCAGTGGGAGCCCTACCGCGACCGCTATCCCGGCACGTTCGTGGGCGATAACTGGCTCGTGCGCTTCTGCGGCATCCTCGTACAGACCGACGATCTGACGATGCTCGTCGACACCGGCCTAGGGGCCACACCCGACGCCTACTGGGGAGTGGCGGAAGGCCGCCTGCTCGACGCGATGCGGGAGGCCGGCGTCGCGCCCGAGGACGTTGACATCGTCTTCCACACCCACCTGCACGCCGACCATGTCGGCTGGAACGTCACCGCCATGGGCGAGCCCACGTTCCCGCGCGCCCGCTACATCGCCAACCGCACCGACTGGCACGCCTTCCACGAACCGCTACTGGAAAAAGCCTTCCCCTTCCCCTACCTCGATGAGCAGGTCTTCTCGCTGGAGCGCCACGGCGTGCTCGACCTGATCGACGGCGAGCACGAGCTCGCTCCGGGGATCACCGCCGTGGAGGCGTATGGCCACACGCCTGGGCACATGTGCCTGCGGATCGAGTCCCAGGGGCAGTTGGGGATGATCTGCGGCGACGCGATCCTGCACCCCGCGCAGGTCACCGAGCCCGACTGGCCGTTCGTATTCGACATCGACCGCGAGCATGCGGCGCGCACACGGCGAGAGTTGATCGACACGATCGAGCGCGAGGGCGCGACGCTGATCCAATGCCACTTCCCCGAGCCCGGCCACGGCCCGATCGTGCGCGACGGTGACGCGCGCTACTGGGAACCCCTCTGAGCGAGACCCGTTGGGCGTAGGCTCCGGCCGAGATGACGGCCACGAAGCTCGTATTCACAGGACAGATCGCGCCCGATCCCACCGCCGGCGATAACGTCGCCGCGCAGGCTCGGTCGGTCTTCTCCCGACTGACCATCGCCCTCTCCGAGCAGGGACTGGTCCCAGAGGACCTGCTCAGGCTGCGCCTGTTCGTGGACGATCTCGGCGAGCTGCCGGCGATCGAAGCGGCGGTCGACTCCCACGTGGGTGCAGAGCGGCCCGCGATGAGCGTCATCGAGCTGCCCGCCGCTGCGACCGAGCCCGGCGTAGCGTTGACCCTCGACGCCGTGGCGGCACCCGAATCACATGCGCTGCGACGCCTGCGCCCACAGAGTGTGCGGTTTGGACCGTGGGTGTTCCTCGGCGCCGTCACCGCGACCGACCCGCGGGCTCTGTTCGCGCTTATGCAGGAGCGGCTGCACGAGCAGGGCGCCGAGCTGCGCGACATCGTCAAGGTGGGCGGCTGGCTGACGTTCCCGATGCGCGATTACGGCCCGCTCGGAGACACGCGCTCCGCGCTGGTCGACCAGACGGGCCTGCTGCCGGCCAGTGCCGCGGTGCAGATCGGGCGCGTAGGCCGCGGCGATCAGCGGCTCGCCTTCGAAGCGATCGCCTTCGTGCCCGAGGATCACGGCAGGGAAACGAGCGACGAGGACCTAGGCAAAGGTGGCGCAGAAGACCGGTGCGCCGACGCAGTCCACCCGACGGACGAGGCGATCTCACGGCTCGCCGACTTCTACGTCGATGCGCGCGCCGCCGGGGGGCACGTGTTCACCAGCGGCGAAGTCCCCGACGGCCGCGGCTCGCCGGCCGAGCAGGCCCGCGAGGTCTACGAGCGCCTGCGTGCCCACCTGGCCGCGCACGGGGTCACGCCCGCGGACGTGTTGCAGCAGACGGTGTTCGTGCGCGCTGCCAAGGACGGTGAGAGCGACGACGCAGTGATCGATAGCGCGATCGTGAGCGAAGCCGCGCGCGCCTTCTACGGCGCCAACGCAACCCTCCCCCCCACGACCCTGCTGCCGGTCGCCGACTTCGGGTTCCGACCCGGCTGCGATGTCGAGATCGAGCTGGTGGCGGCAAGCGACGTTCGGCACGCCGATGGCCGATGATTCGCCCATGAACGACGACGACACCCCGGCGGACGCTCCCCTGGAGCTCGATCTCGCCGCGCTGGAGGCACGCGAGCGCTACTTCCTGCTGACCTCCGTGGTCGTGCCCCGACCGATCGCCTGGGTCTCCACACTCGACGCCGACGGCGTGCGCAACCTCGCCCCCTACAGCTACTTCAACGCCTGCTCGGCCACCCCGCCAATCGTGCATTTCACGTCCACCACCTCGCGCGACTCGCTCGCCAACGTCCAGGCCACGGGCGAGTTCGTCGTCAACGTCGTCAGCGAGAACCTCGCCCCGGCGATGCGCGTCAGCTCCGCCGCGCTCTACAGCGGCGAGGACGAGTTCGACGTCGCGGGCCTTCAGACCATCCCGTCGCGCACCGTCGCACCGCCGCGCGTCGCCGGCGCGAAGGTCGCGCTGGAGTGCCGCCTGCGCCGGCTGTTGGAGATGGGCGAGGGCACGATGGTCTTCGGCGACGTACACCACGTCCATGTCGAGCGCTCCGTCTGGCGGGACGGACGCGTCGACCCCCAGCTCCTGCGCCCGGTCGGACGCCTCAGCGCTCCGTACTTCACGACCGTCACAGACGTCTACTCGCTGGACTTGCCCGAGGATGTCAAGCAGCGCGTGGAGGACTACACGATCCGGGGCGGGCCGGCCGGACCCGAAGGGCCCACCTAGCTGGTCTCACAGAGACCATTGTCCCGTTTCCGCAATCGCGCCGGTATAGGAGGTAGTGGAAACTACAATCCCAGGGATGACGACCAGGGAACGCTTGCATAAGCTCGTGGACGAGCTGAGCGAGGCCGAGGCCGAGCGCGCGCTCGCGCTCGTCCAGGGCGACCGGGAGGACCCCGTGATCGCCGCGTTCCGCGATGCACCCACGGACGACGAGCCGTTTACGGCCGAGGACGAGGCAGCGCTCAAAGAGGCCGATGAAGACATCGCCGCCGGTCGCATCGTCTCCCACGGGGAGATGCTCCGCAGGTTCGGATGAGCGACGGTCACGGCCGAGATCTCAAACGCGACTGGGGCCTGCACTACGCCGGGCGCGCCGAAAAAGACGTCGCCCGTCTCGATAGACCCATGAGACAGCGCATTCTCGCGTCCCTCGAAGAACTGTCCCTCAACCCCACCGCCGGACAGCTGCGCAAACTCACCGGCCGCTCTGAGTATCGCCTACGAGTCGGCGAGTGTTGGCACTCAACCCGACGACACACACGATCGTCGTCAAGCGCGTGCTTCCGCGCGGACGAGCGTACGACCGCTGACACCTACGCGCTGGGACTCTCAGCAGCTTGGCGACGGGCTGAGTGCGGCCTCGACCTCCTTTCCCCTCGGCGTGAGTCCCCACGCGTTGGCTTCGCCCTTGGCATGGCCGGGTCCGTAGTTGGCGATCAGGCCGATGCGCTCCAGGCGGCCGAGGAGCTTTGAGATCTGGCCCTGGTCGTGGATGCCGGCGATCTCGGCGATCTGGCGGTTGGAGGCGCCGGGGCGCTCTGAGATCGCGGCGAGGACGAGCAGCGTGCGCGAGGTCAGGCGCATCGGAAGACCCTGCAACGGGTCTGCGGCGAGCACCTTCGGTGCGCGGGGCGCCCTCACCGCGCGGGCGATCTTCGGCTTGGGGCGTTCCAGCTCTCGCGTCGCGGCGTCCTGGCCGAGATAGGGGAGCACGATCATCCCCATCAGAGGGTTCAGCAAGCCGGTCAGCGAGGGTTGGCGGCGCGAGGAGCCGTTCTTGACGGGATCTGCCGCGCGTTCGAGCAGGCGCGCGTGGATCACGCTCAGCACCGCGCCGAGCACGCCCTCGGCCGTCAGGGGTGGTGGCTGCGCGGGAGCGCCATGCGCCTGCTTGGCCTGCGCCCTGCCCCCGTCGATGACCGTCTTCAACGTTTCCAGCGCGCGTGCCCGGCGCTCCAGAACCCTCGGGCCGACCGCGAGTGCGTCGACGATCAGCAGCGAGCCGATCGCCGAGTCCTCCTCGACGAGGACCAGCAGCGCGAACAGCCCAGCCCGGACCCGCTCGTGCCAGCGCTCGCCGGCTCCCGCGGCAACCGCTGTAGTCACACCGTCCCCCGCCACCCTGCCCGCACGCTCCAGTGCTTCATCGAATAGCGCGAGGAAGCAGTCTTCGCGATCCTCGAACTGCTCGTAGAACGTACGCCGCGACACGCCCGCACGGCTCGTTATCCGCGCGACGCTCATGCCGCCATACCCGACCTCGCCCACGATCCGTGCGGCGGCGCCCACCATGCGCGTGCGCTGCACCTCCGTGATTCTGCCGCGAGACGCTCCATTGACATCAGCTGCCGTCGCCGGCCCGCGTCGCACACGCACGCTTCCCCGCTTTGCTTTGGATGCCGACACCGTGCTCACGCCCACCACCTACCGCTTTGCCTTCTTGGCCTTCTTCTTGGGGGGTCCGTATTTTTTGTGTGCTTGGTGTTCGCAGTTGGAGCGTTTGGCGCCTTTGGGCTTTTTGTGGCAGGGCTTTAGGGCGAGCGCGAGTTTCTGGGCGCGGGTGAGGGTCTTGGTCTTGGGGCAGCCGGTGATGGTGACCTTCGTGTTCTGGGTGAAGGTGGTGCCGTTTTGTCCGGTGAATTCGTTGGGGGTTGTGAGTTTGCTGGTGCAGAGGTTGCCGTTGGCTGCGAGTGCTGAGTGGGGTCCCTCGGGGAGGATGAGTTCGAAGCTCGTGACGGGTTGGTCTGGTATTGCGGGGAATGTGCTGCTGGTGATGCCTGCTTTGTTGATGAAGGTGTCTCCGGTGAGGTCGATGGTGATGCCGTAGCCCTGGAGGACCATGATGAGGTTCGGGAATGCTTCTCCACCGTTTGAGACGAAGTACGCGGGTCCTTCGAGGGGGACGGGCAGGATCGGTGTGATCGCTCTGGCGTGACCCACGACCGAGGCTGCGGGGCAACCCGCGGGGTTGGTATGGAACTGTGCGCTTGTGCAGGCCTTTTGTAGTGTCGTGAGGCGTGAGGGCAGCTGCTTGGGTAGATCGACTTTGACCTTGCGGATGTTTGCTTGGGTGCCTTGGGGAGCGTTGGGATAGGCGAGCTTGACGGTGAGGCTGGCACCGTTTGCTTTGGATGTTTTGCCCGAGGTCGAGACCTGGAAGGATGGTTTGAAGTTCAGGTTCCCGCAGCTTGCCGCTTGGAAGGGATTGTTGAGCGTGACCGTGACGTCATCCGTTGGACTCGTGAGGTTCGTGCCTGCTCCGGTGATGGTGTTTTGGAGTGTCGTGGGGTTGCAATTGGTGGGGTTGAGGATGAACTTGCCACGGTCGATGTAGGCGTGGATTTCACGGACATGGACGACGATGCCCTTGATGATGTGCGGTATCGGGTCAGAGCCCGTGCTGTCGAGATTGACCCGCGCGGTGTCGGGGTCGATGTGCAGTCCGAAACGGATCACCACTGTTCCGAGGTCGAACGGTCCTACCTTCGCGCTGGTGATCGATACGACCGATAGCGGGGAGCCGTTATACGGACCGGCGAGGTAGACCTTTCCTGGTGCCCATGCCAGGACATCACCGACGCCGGCACCGACGAGCGTGTGCCCGATTTCGCTCGTGGCGGGACAGGATGGTTCGTTGATCTCCTGTGTGCCGGTCTTGCCTCGTGCTGCTTCGATCGCGCTGTCGGGGCAGAACGGGATCCCTGAGAGGTTTCCCGTGAGGCCTGAGGGTAGTGTGGTGGAGAAGCGTGTGAGCTCTTGTTCACCGTCTTTACGCGAGATCCGCAGATCCAGCGGGGAGTAATTCCCGGCATCGTTGTTCAACGTTCCCGTTGTCGCTTCGGGCGCGAACGGTGGGACACCACCGGAGGGGCAGGCGCCACCGTTGATTCCGGAGGTGATCTGAAACGACGAGGTCGTCGTGACTGGTGCTGCTCCCGACCACGGACTCAACACTGTCTTGATGTCATACGTCCCGCAGGCGGGTGGTGTGATCAGTGGTGCGCGAGCGCCTTCGCGGAAGTGGAACCGGAAGTGTGAGAACGGCAGTTGCGGCAACTCATACGGTGCTTCGCCGAACGTCGTGACCAACCGTCCGGTCTGGAGGTCCGGTTCGACCTTCCCCGGGAGCTTCAGCATGATCCCCAGCTTCGGTTCCTTGATCACGATGTACAGCGCCAGCAGAGAATGGAAGAGATTGGCGTCCTGACTGGCAATGAACACCGAACCCTTCAACAACACTCCCGGCAACAATGGGCTTTCGACTTCTACTTCACCGATCTTCGATGCTTGAGGGCAACCCTGCCCCGGTTCCGAGTTGATCGTCTCACGCGCGAGATCGTCTTCCGAGCACGTCTCTAGACCTTCAGCGAGGGACGGGTTCGCCGTCATCCCTTCAGGCAACGTCACGACGGTCTTCTTGATGTCGGAGTTCGCGATCCCCGTGGGACTGGTCAAGCCTTCATCGCTGACATCGACGTGAAAGTCAAGACCCGATCCCGACGCTGCCGACTGCCCTGTTGGCGCGGCCGAGGTGTGGGGTGCGAAACCGAGGCTCGAGCAACCACTCAACCCCGGCGAGGTCGACAACTGTTCACGAAAAACATCGGACGGGTCCTGCCACGAGTCCGCTTCAAAGACCGATACCAACGGGCCGGTGCAGCTGCGCGGAGCGATCAAGAACGGTAGTTCCGTCTCAGGCACCGAACAGCCTTCTTTGGGACCGATGCAATGCCCTCGTTCAGAATCATGAGAGTGACTGAAAGGGTTCCCCCACACGTGCAGCACCACACCATAGACACGCGCGAAATCAGACGCGTTATGAACAGTCGCGATCGGATTGTATGGCGGATTTGGATTGAGATGAATTTCAGCAAAGATCGGCGCCAAACCCACGGGCTTGAAACCAACCTTCAAGATCGCCCCCGATGCCGGTTCAAGACTATACAACGCAGACAAGTTGACAGACGGCGGAGTACCACCAGCAGCATAATTGAGATCTACGATCCCTATCGCAGAGGAATCCGGACAGCCCACTTCACCGAAAACGATCCTAGTGAAGTCTTCGATCGAACAGGGTGGCACCGCAGGTATGACACCAGCCGTCCCTGCGGGGAACTGTATCGTCAAATCCTTCAACGAACCATCCGGGACTACTTCCCCCAACCTCACATCCGGCCTCGTGTTCACAGAGAACGCCTGCGTCAATTCATACGGATGACTACCCGCCTGAACCGTCGGCGAACCGTCTTCTTCGGTGAACGAAAAGCCCAATTCCTTCAACCCAAACGTTGCGTGGGCCGGTGACGCACCGAACACCACCGATGCCAACATCACGACGATGACCCCCAACAGCGCTACCGGGATTCTAGAGACGGTCGGCATCACTTACCCCCTTATGGGACACGGACTTACGTTGAGGGCTATAACGCCTACGCGCCTCGGTTTCACACACCGCTCGCTTGTGTTTGTTCTTCCTCGCATGACAGGCCCTCAGCGCAAGCTTGAGCTTCTGCGCCGCCGTCAGCGGCTTCGCCTTCGGCTTCACCGTTAGTGGTGTTATCAGCGGTGATGTGATGTCGCCGGGACCGCTGTACAACGCCGACGCGGGAGTCTGATCCAGCGGCGCGGACACCGCGCCCTGACAAGCTTCACCCTGACAAGACGCCACCGCTGACTGCGCCGCCGGGAAGCCACCCCCAGCACGAGCATCATAAATATCAACCTGCCCCGGATCACCACTCACCAGAGTCGAGTCGGTGTTGAAGAAGACGTCGCGACCATCGGCGCTCGAATCCACCAACGTCGAATCGGCTGGACTCTGCCCCGAAGAGATCAACGTCAAACACCCACCATTAGGAGGACTGTAGGCAGCAGAGGACAATGTACAATCGCCTTCGCCCGCAGCCTCCCACTCATACACATCCTGCATCCCGTTCGTATCACGCTCCACCAACGCCTCATAACTCTCAAAGAACAACCGCCGGCCATTATTAGAAAGCACCCTCGGAGCATGAAACTCATTCTCCGCCGCCGGAATCTGCGCCGCACCCCAAATACCTGTCGGACCTGTCTCTGCCAACAATTCACGCCCAGACGGCGCGACCCCCGTCGGATTACACGAAACACACACAAGCTTCCCCACGATCGCATCATAAAGATAAATCTCAGTGTCCGCTTCACCACTCTGAGCATCCGCATTATCGAAGCCAGTCAATCTCGCCGTAGACATGAACACCGTATTCAGACCATCGGAATTCACCCACGCAGTATGCTTGTAAGGCATCGTTTCCACAGGAGAGAGATTCCGTCCCCTGCCTTCAGAAACAGCGTCCGTGGGTGACAGCGTCGCAATGAAAATCGCACCTCCGCCCGCGCCGCTGTCGTCGAAGTACAGATTCGGCTCACCAGGGCTCGCCGAGTGACCTTCAGCGTTGGCTCCCCCCAGCGCTTCTTCGGAAATAAAATACAGTCGCGACGCGTCTTCACTGGCCCCCATCAGACCCTTGACACGACCAGCGACCAGCTTCGTCGATCTATCCGCAACATCGAATTCATAGAGCGTCGCTGCACCTTTAGACATCTGCCCCACCGAGTAGACCGCCTTAGAACCATCAGCCGCCGCCGTCAAGAAGCGAGCGCTGCCACTTTCACCCGACAACCCTTCACCTCCTTCAGAAACCGCCACCGTCGGATTCTTGTGATCGATACGAACGTAGATCCGTCCAAGACCTGACCGTTCGGATGCCGTCCAGAAGATCCGCGACCCGTCCATGGAAACCGCGTTGTGGACGCCGTCGGCCCGGGTCCCGTACTCGCCTTCATTCGCGGTCCCGATCGAGCATTCTTCTTTACTCGCACCCCCGACAGGAAGCACGCTGATCAACCGCACCACCCCACTGGAGGATTCATAACACTGGTAGCCGACGCCGCTGGCCGCGTTTTTCGTCAACCGATCGGCGACACGAAAGGCCATCACTTCGCCATCTGCAGAGATGCCCTGCGTCTCGGGTGCATAGTTTTCCGGTTCTATCGTCGGGGGCGCGTCCGGCGTGAGACCGGCATATGATTCCTTCCCACAGTTCTGCCGCCGATAGATGTCGGGATACCCTTGAGCTGCTCCTTCACCCAAGATCAGATCGGAGTTGTGCAGCAGCCACGCCTCGCAGAGATCGCCCGAAAAGGCAAAGAACTCATTTTCAAGAGCCAGACCAAAAGCGATGCCAATCCCGCGCGGCGGCGAGATCGCGTGCGTGAACCAACCATCTTTGGGATCACGACCGGCGACGTACTGCGTCGCATACGATGCCGACTGCGCGTCGGCAAAACTTGCAAACGCCGAATACGTCAGCTTTTCACCATCAGGAGTACTCTGATTCAGGCCGGCAGGATCGTTTGTCGTGTTCAACAACGTGAAGAGCCCACCCCCGTTCTTGTCGACCGGAGAGACCATCTCATAAGCACGACAATCCGCAAGCGACGCCGAGAAGCCCGCACGAAACGCCGCATTTGGACAGGGATCGCTCAACACAGCAGCGGGCACCGCGGGCGTAACGAAACTGCCTTCCGTACCGTCTTTACCGACTTCACCACCCACACCACGCACCGGTTCCCCACCACTACCACTGCTCTGAGCCACAAACCGGAAGTGATAAACAGTGCTCGGCTGAAGACCCGACAGAAACACACCTTTGGTCGTGACCGGAAAGTTGACCGCCTCCCCGAGAGCCTCGCCCGGCGGACTTGGAACCTTGGTCACGCAACCTCCTTTAGAACACCTACCCGTACCATATTCAACGTAGTAAGTGACATCAGAAGCAGACCGAGGATTGATTTTGGCCCTCAACAACGCCCCATCGGCATTAGCCGCCACCGCATACTGCGCGCCGATCTCCGGCGCCCTCTTTGGTTGCGGACAGATCGCAGGATCAGGCGCCGGACCATACGCAAGCACGTAGCCTTCGGTGCCACCACTGTGCGCAATGTACACATCACTGCTCGCCAGTCCGCAGGCATCGCCAACCGCTAGCCCCTTCTCGACGTCCGCGCCTCCTTTAGCTTCAGCGAAGTTTTCGCAACCTTCAGTCAGCAACGCTTTTTCTTTGCAGACTTCTTCTTCCGCCTTATCAGGAATCAACTTGCCCCCACCCGCATCAAACTCGACCACATGGGGTCTTTGTCCGAGTGAGAGGCCAGTTTCCACTTTTGCAAAGACATCCCCAGTTGCATTTACCGCTACTGCCGTCGGCTCCGCGACCGAGAATTCGACCCCCAGTTCCGCTCCCGACGAGTCCCACTTGTGGACGTTATCTACGCCGCTAAAGACCGTATAGAAATTGCCCGCCCCATCTACTGCCAGCGCCCGAATCGTCTTTCCCGGGATATCTACAGTACCCACGTACGCACCGTTGGCGTCGAACTCCTGAATCCGACTAACATCCCCTACGAACAAATGGTCATCGGGGCCCACTGCGATAAAGCTTTCGAAGACTGTTTTGGTCGTGTCGTGGACGTCGTAGCCTTCGGTTGTGAACTGGCCGTTGCCTTCACCCGCCGTCCCCGCTCCGCAAGTATCGCCACCCAAGATAAACGCCTCTGTGCATAGATTCCCGGGATGGTTAGGACCCTTGTCAACTCCACCTCCGATCATCAATTCGAAGTGACCTTCACCGTCGAACCTCTCGACACGGTGATTTACTATGTCACCGACATACACGCGCCCGGCACTGTCGACGGCTACTCCCCCACGCAATTGCGAGAACTGGCCCGGCCCACTGCCCTCAATCCCGGCGCTGCAACTCACACTGGGCGGAGTTGCTTCAGGACCACAGACTTGCATCTCAGTAGAGCCATCCCTGACCCCCCAACCCCACGCCTTTACAAACGCACCCCAAGCGGTGAACTCATCGATCCGAGCGTCTTCGATATCAGCGGCATAGATATGACCTGACGAAGCGTTGACCGCGAGACTAAAGGGGAAATCGAGCTGTCCCGCGCCCGCTCCGGCGATTCCATCTTCAGGGGTCTGCCAGAGCAAGGATGGACGCGTCGCACCCGCACACGCGGGCAGGACGATGACCGAAAATGACACCGCCAGACCGAGAAACACGACAGCCATAACCCCCCAGCGGTACAAAACCTGACTCTTAGATGTCATTTGGTCATTTCTCCTGGCTTGAGGGTGTTCGTTCAGCGATACACATCTGCCCTGCTCTGATCAAGATATGCTTTGCGATTCCTGTACCGGCCGAGCCGGCATTGCTGCTCGGCCGGTACACAGGGATCGTTTGGCGGGAAGTGTCTACGGCGCCGTCACCGCAAAGGACCCGGTCGCCATCGCAGATGTGGCGGACTGTGGTAGAAAACGCAAGATTGCGCCAGATGCAAGAGCACCGGGTTCTTCTTCCTCGACGGTCTGAAAGACGCCCGGCAGGCCAAACGCACCATTCATGCCTTCCGTTTGTCCAACGTAGACACATAGCTCACCCGCAGGCGCCGTGGGTTTTTCATCGTCACCCAAACACACCGTCGGCGTCACGAGTTCAAAGCCGCTGCTGCCGAACACCAGTTCTTTCTTTTCGGGATCGACGACATGAACGTGACCTTCGTTCAGCGACCCGGCCAGCGGGATAGGAAACGATATGGCAGCAACCAGATAACCGCCACTGGTGCTGCTCCCGACCGCCCACCTCCCGGTCTCGGTGCTTTTCGAGGGAAGCGTGCCACCGTCGGTCCACGGCGAGCCTTCACTGCCCGCCGACCCTTCAGGACCTTCGGGGCCTTCGTCACCAGTCGCCCCTTTGGCGCCTTCTTTACCGGCGGCACCCGTGTCACCTTTGGCGCCGGCCGGACCCGCAGGCCCAGCGGGACCCGCCGGACCCTGCACCCCAGCCGCACCGGCGGCACCCGCCGCGCCATTTGCCCCGCTCTTACCTTGCAACTGCTTAAGCACGCCAGGACTGATCTGCTTCGTCGAGATGATCAAGTACTTCTTCGCGGCATAAGCCCCACCGCTCATCGCGAACACCAACGCCAAGCCCGCGATCACCGTCGCGGGCGTGACGCGCAAACGTCTGCGCATAGCTGAGAACATCGGTTACCTCTCCTCCTGAGAGTCGAGCGTGCCGGCGCCCAGCGCAGCGCACGCGGAATGGACTGAACTGCGAGAAGCGCAGCGTGCTCTTGCACGCGCGCGAGATACAGAGATCCTCCCCGCGAGGGGGCCGGGAACCAGCGGCGATCTGGCGCTTAGACCAGGGTCGCTACTGGGACAAGAGAGAGAGAGAGAGAGAGAGAGATGTGTCAGCGCTGCTGACGCATCTACAGACGGGCACGTTCAAGCCCGCAGCAACCCCCGGCACGTATGTCCCCAAAGAACTCACGCGAAAACAGCTCCCTCATCGAAGCGATCAAGGTCCCTCTCCAAAGAAACCCTCTTATAAGAAACAACAGGTCGACCACCAAGGGAAGACCCAAACCCGAATCTATCTATGACCCGGCACCCACTCGGGCGCCATCACAAGAAGCAATATACATTCACGGGTAGCCAATGTCAAGCCCCCAAGCGTCGAGACGGACCTTGATAGCAACAATCGGCTCTGTAAAGCAAATATCGAGACATCTGGGGCCCTAGACGGCCCCGAAAATACCGTCCCAAGCGATGGATAGCTTCGGTCGTGTGCCCATCAAGCGCTTCACGTGGACCTTCCACGCCGAAGATCGCCTGCCCGAACGCGGCCTGACGCGCGTCCAGGTCGAGCGCGCAGTGCAAGAGCTGCATCCGCTCCGCGAGGCCAATGACGGAGAGGCGCAATGGCGAATCGACGCAGGCCGCTTCGTGGTGGTCTACGACCATCCCGCGGGAGGGGAGATCGACGGCGTTCGAATTGTCAGTGCATGGTCCAAGCGCCGCCGACGCAGGCGCCATCTGCGAGGGCTATCCTGAGATGCGCGTCATGTACTCCTATTACGACCCACAAGCGGACATCGCGTGGCTCCCCACCGGCTCCTCCAAGAGCGTCATCAGCGAGGAGGTTGAGTGGGGCCTGATCGACCACGACGCCGCGACTGACGCGGTCGTCGCCGTTGAGATCTGGGCCGCGAGCAAGCGCCTTCCCCAGGAGATTCTGGACGCACTGCCGAGACCCGGCAAACCTCACGGCGTCGCCGCCTGAGCGGGATCAGGCTTTTTCGGGTTTGGCCGCGGCGCGTGGTTTCGCGGGCGCGGCCCGTTTCGCCGCCGCGGCTTTGGCCGGTTTGGTCGACGCGGCTTTGGTTCGTTTCGCGGGCGTGGCCTTTTTCGTGGAGGCTTTTTTCGCCGGAGCTTTCTTGGCGGGGGCTTTCTTGGCCGCGGCTTTTTTCGCCGAAGCTTTCTTAGCCGCCGCTTTCTGCGCAGGCGCTTTCGCGGCCGCGCGCGCGGCGGCCTCCCC
>JBAUXH010000317.1:0-2635 GCA_049584155.1 Solirubrobacteraceae bacterium | reverse complement strand
GGCTCGCTCATCCGCCTGCCGCCCCGGCCGGCGCACCGGCGAACCGCCAGACTGCCGGCCGTGCCCGCGCTAGCCACATCGCGCCATACGCCGAAGCCCCCGCGGTGAGCGCCCCGAGGAGGGCGTCGAAGATGAAATGGTTAGCGGTGACGACGATCACAAACGCCATCAGGAACGGGTACAGCAGCCACAGCACGCTGACGAAGCGATGACGCGCCAGGCGCGCGAGTGGCCAGCCGATCATCAGCGCGAACGCCACATGCATCGAGGGGACGGCGGCGTAGGGGTTAAACAGCGCGCTCATCGAGGCGCTCGCGTGGGAGACGTGCACACCGGTGAAGTCCGAGACCGAGTCGATGAAGCCCCACTCGGGCATGAACCGCGGCGGCGCCGTCGGGAACGCGGTGTAGCCGACGAGCGCGATGAACATCGCGATCATGAACATGTTGCGCACGAAGTAGAAGTTGCGGTTGTGGCGCAGGTACAGGTAGACCAGCGCCGACACGGTGACCGTCGTCTGGGCGTTGACATACAGCCAGCTGGAGAAGCCCATCAGCACGCGACTACCGGAGGCCCACGCCTGGATCGAGGGCTCGACGAACAGGTGGGTGGTGCGCTCGAGCGAAATCAGGTCGCGGGCGTGCGCGAACGCCGCGCTCGCATCGCCCTCGACCAAACCGCGCACGAGCCGGTAAGCGAGATAGGCGGCCGCGAACAGGGCGACTTGGCGCAGCACGTCCAGCCATCCCTGAGGCAACAGGCGCGCCTGCAGGACACGAACGCGGGCGAGGGCGGACCCGGACATCTGCTGTAGAAGCCTACCGTGAGGACGCGTCGAAGGCGTACAACCGCCAGTGTTCCGAGCGCCATAGTTCGTGCAAATAGGGCAGTCCGCGGGCGATCAGCGCCCCCTCGGCGCGCCCGGCGTCGTCCAGGCGCACGTCGGGAAGCGCGACGTAGGCGACGCGATTGGCGCGCAGCCACGCGGCATACGCGGAAGCGCTCAGGCGCGGTTCATAGAAGAGGTGGGCATAGCGCGTGTCGAGCTGGCGCTCCCAACCACGCGCCAAGGCGATGCCGTCATGCCCGGCGAGGTTGGCCGCCTCCCAGTGCGCGCCGGTGAGGGGCACCTCGACGATCGTACGTCGCCCGTGGGTGAGCGTACGGAGCTCCGTACGCAGGGGGGCGTAGTAGGAAGCGTGTACGGAGGGGTCGCCGGCGAGTTCGACCTCGTCGTTGATCGGCGTCTCGATCTGCCAGTACAGGAGCACCGGGACGAGCAGGCACAGGATCAGGCGGTGGCGATCCCACAGCACGCCGGCGAGCAGCGGGCCGGCGAGCAGCGCTCCCAGGCGCGCGGAGTTGCCGCCGACGGGCGTGTGCAGCGCGAAGGAGCCGATCAACGCGAGCGCGTACAGGGCGGCCCCCACGCGCACCACCAGGCGCGCGCGAGGCGTGAGCGAACCTTGGGGCAGCAGCAGCGCGATCAGCAGCACGCCGGCGAGCGCCGGCCAGAACGCAGACGGCGCGAACGGCTCCCAGCCACCTTCCGGGAACGCAAGCGCGAGAATGACGATCGGGATGAGCGCGGCAACTGCGAGGGCCAACCCGCGCTCAGGTCCCGCCTGCGATCGGGGATCGCCGCCGGGACGTCGTCGCTCCCATCCGCCTGTCAACGCGTCGGCCACGCCGGTGAGCGCGAGGAATGCGCCGGCCACGGGGCTGGCGAGGCTCGTCACGACCGCGAGTACCAGTGCGATGGCGGTGCGATCGCTCAACAGCGCGAGCACCGAGGCTAGGCCGATCACGAAGCCGAGGTCGTAGGGAACACGGCCCGAGAGCAGGCCGACGCTGAAGCCGAGCGCGAACCATGCGGCGGCGACGCGCGCGCCTGGAGGGGAGAAGACGCGCTGGGCGATCAGCCCGAACAGCCCAGCGGTGGCGACGGCGGAGAGCGAGAGGACGGTATAGACACCGAGCCACGCCCCCAGCTCAGGGGAGAGGAGCGAGTATCCCGGCAGATAGTGGCCGTGCGCGGCATACCAGCCGCTGTCGCGCAGGGCGAAGCCGATGCGGGCGAACAGGTCGCCGCGGTAGGTGGCGGCCGCGAGGTCGCCCGCGGGGGGCTGGACGATCAGGTAGGCCAGCGCCAGCGGGACGGCGATGGTCAGCGCGATCGCCCAGGGCGGTACGTCTAGGCGAGCGCGCGAGGCGTCATTCTCGCCGGAGGGCGCTGGGGGAGTGTGTGCGGTCACAGCCGAGGAGGCCATCGGATCACCCCGCGGGGGTCGGCGATGCGGCGGCATCCAGGAAGTCGGCCACGCGCTCGATCACCTCAGGCCGGTCCAACCACGGCCAGTGCCCGGCGTCGGCGAGCTCGAGCAGCTCGGCGTCGGGCAGCGCCTGGGCGAAGTCGCGTCCGAAGCGCGCGGGGATGTAGGGGTCGACCCGGCCCCACACGACGAGCGCGGGCATGCTCAGCGTGTCAAGACGCGCGCCGGCGGCGGCGAGCACGTCGGAGGGGGCGCTGCGGTAGAGGCGCAGGATCGCGCGCTGGGTGCCCTGGTCGAAGTGCGCGAAGACGCTGTCGAGCCACGCCTCGGGCATCGGCTCGCGCCCGGGACGGGCCTCGCGG
>JBAUXH010000316.1:0-3185 GCA_049584155.1 Solirubrobacteraceae bacterium | reverse complement strand
CATCTCCCAGGCCCCGCCCGGCCCGCGCGTCCCGCGTCACCTCCTCGGTGCGTACTGGCTGTCGGCCGAACACGATCTGCTCGCGCGCTGCCGCCGCCGCTACGGCGACATTTTCTCTCTGCGGATCTGGCCCGTGGGTTTCCTCGTCGTGATCGCCGACCCGGCGGAGATCAAGCGCGTGTTCACGAGTGATCCCGACCAGCTGCGCGCGGGCGAGGGAAACGCCGTGATGCAACCCGTCGCGGGACCGGAGTCGGTGTTGCTGCTAGACGGCAAGCGCCACCTGAACCGGCGCAAGCTGATGCTGCCGCCGTTCCACGGCGAGCGCATGGGCGTCTACGCCGATCTGATCGGCGAGATCGCCGACGAGGAGATCGCGCGCTGGCCGGTGGGTGAGCCGTTCTCGGCGCACACCTCGATGCAGCGGATCACCCTGCGCGTGATCCTGCGCGCGGTTCTCGGCATCGAAGACGCCGCGCGGGGGGCGGAGCTCGAGCGCCTGCTGCCGAAGCTCCTGAACTCCCCGGCGCTGTTGTGGCCATTCCTGCAGCGCGACATGGGAGCGCGCAGCCCGTGGCGGCGCTTCGTGGCGCTGCGCGAGCGGGTCGATGCGATCCTCTTCGATGAGATCGCGCGCAAGCGCTCAGACCCGGAGCTCGCCGAGCACGAGGACATCCTCTCGATGCTGCTGCTCGCACGCGACGAGCACGGGGAGGCGATGAGCGACGAGGAGCTGCGCGATCAGCTCGTCACGCTACTGCTCGCCGGCCACGAGACGACGGCCACCGGGTTGGCGTGGATCTTCGAGCGGGTGCTGCGCACCCCGGATGTCCACGCGCGCCTGCGCACCGCGGTCGCGCAGGACGACGATCGCTACCTGGAGTGCCTCATCAAGGAGGGTCTGCGGCTGCGCCCGGTGGTGCCGCTGGTGGCCCGCCAGGTCAACATACCGTTCCCGATCGGCGACTACACGGTCCCGGCGGGCACGCTCCTGACGTGCTCGATGATCCTCACGCACAGTCGCCCCGACCTCTACCCCGAACCGGACGCCTTCCGCCCGGAGCGCTTCATGGAAGACGCACCGGATACATACACCTGGCTTCCCTTCGGCGGCGGCACGCGCCGCTGCATCGGCGCGGCCTTCGCGACGCTCGAGATGAAGGTCATCCTGCGGCGCGTCTTCGCGCAGTGCGAGCTGGAGGCCCCCAACTCAAAGCCCGAGCGTCCGCGACGGCGCTTCGTGACCTATCCGCCCAACCGCGGGGCGCAGGTGATCCTCCGCTGAGGACCGGATCCCGGTCGATCGAGGCTTGGCCTGCTCTACCGTCGCGAGGCGAAGAACTCGCTCAGCAGCTGTCCACAGTCGGGCGCGAGCACCCCGGAGAGGACCTCGGGGCGATGGTTCAGGCGCGGCTCTGCGAGCACGTCGAGCACGCTGCCGGCAGCGCCGGCCTTGGGGTCGGTGGCGCCGAAGACGACGCGGGGAACGCGGGCGAGGACGATCGCCCCGGCGCACATCGCGCAGGGCTCGAGGGTGACGTAGAGGGTGCAGTCGAGCAACCGCCAGGACCCCAGGGCGCGGGAGGCCTCGCGCAAGGCCAGGAGCTCGGCGTGAGCGGTCGGATCGCCGCGTAGCTCGCGCTCGTTGTGGGCCGCCGCGAGTACCTCTCCCCCATGGATCAGGACCGCGCCGATCGGAACGTCATCGTGAGCGAGCGCGCGCTGGGCCTCGCGCAGGGCCAGGCGCATGAAGTAGACGTCGTCGCGCTCGCCCTCGTCGGGGCGGTAGTCGGGGGTGTGCGGTGTGTTCATAGGGCGTGGCGGCCGTAGGCTCTGCGAGAGTGCTGAAGCAGCGTGCTCGCCATCGTCGCCGGTGCGCCGGTAAGTCGGGCCACTGAAGGATGATTACGCAAGGGGACCATGCAGCCGAGCAAAGGCCATACGAGAGCGCCGGCGAGCGTTCCCGCGCGCGACCCCACTCGGCGATCCCGAGCGCCGCTGAGCGTCCGGCGAACAGCGCTGGTCCTCGGGGCCGCGTTGGCGTTTGCTCTGGTGCTGGTCGCGATCGTGGCGACGCAGGCGGGTGCCGAATACTGGGCGCATGAGGCGGGTGGGCTGATCCCGAACGACACCGGCATTCCCGGGATGGGCAGCGCGGCGGGGGACTGGCAGAGTGCGCAGTGGAACTTCACGGGCGCGTTCGGGGTGCAGGCCCCGCAGGCATGGGCGAACGTCGCCGCCGACGGGGCGCCGGGGGGCAAAGGGGTGGTCGTGGCGGTGCTCGACACGGGCGTGGCGTACTTGAACAGAGGGCCATACCGACGCTCGCCGGACTTCAGCCGCTGGGGCTTCGTGCAGGGCTATGACTTCGTTAACCACACCCCCTACGCCACAGATCGCAACGGCCACGGGACGTTCGTCGCGGGTACGATCGCCGAGGCCACCGACAACCAGTATGGGCTGACTGGCCTCGCGTTCGCCGCACAGATCATGCCCGTGCGGGTGCTGAACAGCGAAGGCGAAGGCGACGCGAGAACGATCGCCGAGGGGGTGCGCTACGCGGTCGATCATGGCGCGCGGGTGATCAACCTGAGCCTGGAGTTCTCCAGCGACGTGAGCGCGCGCGACATCCCGCAGCTGATGGCGGCGCTGCGCTACGCCTACCGCAGGGACGTCGTCGTGGTGGCGGCGGCGGGCAACGAGGGGCACACGGCGATCGCCTATCCGTCTAGGGCGCCGCACGTGATCGCGGTGGGCGCGAGCACCGAACACGGGTGCCTAGCCAACTACTCCAACGACGGCCCCGGCCTCACGCTCGTGGCCCCTGGGGGCGGCGCCGACGCCGATCTGTCCGGCGACCCGAACTGTCACCCGGAGGGCCCCTCGGGCAGGGACGTGTTTCAGATGACCTTCACCGGCTCCTCCCCGCGCGTCTTCGGGTTCCCGGGTGGCTATGAGGGAACCTCGATGGCTACGCCGCACGTGGCCGCGACGGTCGCACTGATGCTCGCCGCGCACGTGCTCGGACGCAGACCGACCGTGGCCCAGATCACGCGCAGGCTGCGCACGAGCGCGAGAAAGCTCGGTGGCGCGGGCGATGCGGGGCTGTATGGAGCGGGACTGCTAGACGCCGCTGCCGCGACCGCCCGCTGAGGAGGAGGTGGTTCAGGGCTGCACATGTGCAG
>JBAUXH010000315.1:0-8617 GCA_049584155.1 Solirubrobacteraceae bacterium | reverse complement strand
GGCCAGGCACGTCGGCACGTCGCTGCGTCTTCTGACCTGGTGGATCTGGACCTACGACGAGGACAACCGCTACTACGCCGTGTGGCGCGGGCAGCCCCTTTTGACGACTTGGACTTTGAGGCTTTCTCCCCACCCTCGAGCGATTTTGGTGCGCGGTCGCCACCGCGCAGACATGGTGCACTAAGCCCAGAAATGCCCCATAAAACGGGCACTTCTGGCCGAAACGGGGAGGGCGGGACGACGTGCGAACCCCACCGCGGACCTGGATCGACTGGTTGAGGCGCTTCTGGAGCCGATCGGGCGCGAGGCGCGGCTGAAGGCAGCAGAAGCTATTCGCCTGGATTGAGGCGTCGCAGGCCACCGGCTCAATTGATCAGCTGAAGTTCAACTGAGTAGACTGCTCGGCAGTATGGATCGCAAGTTCCGCCTCGCTGTCGGTGCGTTGCTTACGCTGGGACTGGCCGGCCCCGCGCCGGCGACTGCCGCCAGCGGCCTCGGCCATCTGTCGGTGACCGTGCCATCACAGCCGCTCGTATCGGGCGACCTTCATATCCGTTTTGGGCCTCCTGAGAACGAGCCGCAACGCGGCTACTACTACGCTGTCGTCGTCCTCGATAACTACCGCCACTACTCGCCACAGGCACCACCGCCGTGCGCCATCTCCAGTGACATGGGCCACACCGAATATGGCTTTTCCCATCGAGGGACGCTAACGCACCTCACGCTCACCCCAGCAACATCGGCAGAGACTCAGTGGTGCCCCGGCACCTACATCGGAGCCGTCTACAAGGTTCCACACAAACCACGCTGCAGTCGCTACTACCCCTGCTCCCACAGGAGTGCCCGGACGTTTACGGGCAAGCTTCCGATCCCGATCGGATATGGCAGAGCACGCGAAGGAGAACCCTATTCATACCCCGGCGGACTCCCAAATCCGATCGATCGCAGCGCCCACATCGTAGGGCGCTTTGAAGTCGAATTCGTAACCTCGATCACACCACCGGGGCGACATCGAATCCACCGAGTTGACGGTCCGATCTGCCGCGCCTGGGCCATCTCGCTTCCCTGTCTTTGTCCCAGCGCTGAAAGCCCTCGCCTCACCGACCCGGCCCGGAATCTGCCAGCGAACTTCGGCTGGGTCGAAATCACTCTCTCCTCCCAGAGCCACTCTGGCCTACCCGAACTGGACTGTCCCGGTGGGTTCGCGATTGAGAGCCAGAGCGGTCGCGTAGTCGCATCCGCAGGCTACCCAGGCGGCCCATTCGGAGGCGGGCCCGGCATCGCATCCGGCGCGACAACGGTGTTTGTGCTGGCGCCGGGAACATGGGACGTGTTCGCGGCCGCAGGACGGCAATCCTCGGCGTCAACAGCCGTCAGCGTCGTCGCCGGGCATGGAACCACAGCCGTGATCCAGTTGCCCTGACAGCATCAGGCGACCTCGAGGTACTCGCGCAAGGCCCTGCGAATCACCGCGGAAGCCGTTTCGTGGTCGTGCTCCGCCCGGTGAGCCAGCGCTTGGCGCAACTCCGGCTCAAGCCGCACAGACTCGACGCTGGCAGCCGCAGAGCCGATTGGCGGACGACCCCCGCGTCGACGGAGCGTCTTATCCACGTCGTATCCCACCTCAGCCCTCTCGGCAAGATCGCCGACCAAATCGTCGGTGATCGGCACACCACCAGCTGTGTTTCCGTGTGTCTTCTTCGCCATGCTCAACCTCCCGGCAACAGCCGCTGATACTTCGCTCTCATCGGCATCGCGTGAATCGCCAACTCCGACCCATCGTCCCGCACGATCGTGACTACCTCCAACAGAGCCGCGCTGCGCGCCGGGCCAAGATAGAGGCGGGTGTCGTCGTCTTGATCGTCGATCGTCATCGCATGCCCAACAGCGTGCTCGATGTCCTCGTCGGCGATGTCGTGCTTGCGCGCCGACGGGTGGATCTCCACAAAATACAATTGTAGTACGAAACTCCCGATGGTGATCCGCACCCCGCTATCCGCAGGAACGCCATCGGGACGGAAACGGAGAGGGCGGGATTCGAACCCGCGATGGAGTTTAACCCCCATACTCGCTTAGCAGGCGAGTGCCTTCAGCCTCTCGGCCACCTCTCCTGGAGGTTCGGCCAGTTTAGAGGCTGTTCCGGGCAGGGCGGGTCGCCGCAGCCACGGTCGCCGGCGGCGCGCGCGGGAGCGCTTGCCCTCGGCATGGACTGGGTCGCGGCACATCGCAGTGTCCGCGGATCGTCTGCGGCGATTGTGCTCGCGAGCGCTTCCAGCGTGCGGGCCGCGTAGCATCTGGTCCCCCGGAGGGGTGGCAGAGCGGTTGAATGCGGCGGTCTTGAAAACCGTTGTGCGTCTGATTGGCGTACCGAGAGTTCGAATCTCTCCCCCTCCGCTGTAGGCCTGCCGCTCCTCGGCGCTCCACTGTGCCTAGGTGGCTCCCGTCGGGTGGTACGTGCCAGTGCCTGCTCGCGTGTAGGACGCGTCGCAAGCGCCCGTCCCGGGCCGGGCGTTGCAAAGCTACCAATCCCTACCCAAATCTCCGTATCATGCTCAGCGGCGGAAGTGATGCGGGGCACGGAAGCGACGCAGGACACGGAGACCTAGGGCCTGTTCCCGCTGCCAGGCGGAGACATGGGCTGGAAGACGACATGGTTTGGAGCGGCGCTTCGATGACGGTCGAGAGGAATGTTGCGCTAGTGGCTGCGGCCGTGCTCGCTGTGCTCGCCGTGCTCGTCATGGGATCCACGGGGGTCGCCATGGCGGCTGCGCCCAACGTCGCGATCGACGCTCCCGTCGCAGGGAGTTCGACCAACAACCAGATGCCGCCGTTCGGCGGTACTACCGACGATGTACTCGATCCGGTGACCCTTCATGTCTACGCCGGGACAGATACCACCGGCTCGCCCGTGCAGACGCTGATCGACCTTGCTCCCCTGGAAATCGCGCCAGGGGAAGCCACCTGGGTCACCGCGCCGGAATCGCTTGAACCCGGCCAGTACACGGCCGTCGCCGAACAGACGAACGCCGAACCGGCAACGGGCCAAAGTCTCGCGGTGACGTTCACGATCGATACGGCCCCGCCGGCGGTGTCGATTGGTCCGGTTGTCTCGCCGACGAGGGATTCGACGCCGTCGTTGGTGGGTGGGGCTGGTACGGCCGTGGGAGATGACGCGACGGTGACGGTGTCGGTCTATGAAGGTGGTTCTGTTGGTGGTGTCATCGCGGTGACGAAGAGTGTTGTGGTGAGTGCGGGGGGGTGGTCGTATACGCCGCCCACTCTCGCCGATGGCACTTACACGGCGCAGGTCTCTCAGGGCGATGAAGCTGGTAATACGGGCGAGAGTGCTGCGGTGACGTTCACGGTGGATACGACTGCGCCGGTGGTTGCTGTGACGGTGCCGGTGGCCGGTGCCGTCCTGAATTCTTCGAAACCGACTATCAGTGGTTTGGCGGGTCAGGTCAGTGGTGATGATCCGTCGGTGACGTTGAAGCTTTATGCGGGCTCGACGGTCTCTGGGAGTCCGGTTCAGACGGACAAGGTTACGCCCAGTGGAGCGAACTGGACGACCGGCGCGGTTGCTGCGCTCGCGGACGGTACGTATACCGCTCTGGCCGAACAGGCAGACGAAGCGGGCAACACCGGCACGAGTCTCGCGGTGACGTTCACGATCGATACGACCCTGCCGGCGGTCACGCTGACCTCGCCCTCCGCCGGCAGCTCGACATCCACCGAATTCGAGGCTTTCAGCGGAGCTGCCGGTACCGCCACACGCGATCTGCCTCAAATCACGGTGAGGCTATTTGCGGGCTCCACGATCACGAGCGGGGCTCCTCTGAGAGAAGCCACGGTGCCGGTTGCAAGCGGGCACTGGTCGGCCGCGTTTGGAGGACTCAACTCCGGCACCTATACAGCTCAGGCACAACAGAGCGATAACACTGGCAGGACCGGCTTCAGCGAGCCCGTAACTTTCACGGTCAACATTCCGCCGCCCAGCACCTCGCCGGTCGATCCGCCCGTGGTCAGCACTCCACCCGCGGGGACGAGCCCCCCATCGCCGCCGGTGGCATCGTTTCAGTGGTTCCCGTCCGCTCCACGCGTCGGCGAACCCGTATCGCTGATATCGACCTCGACTGACGCCACCGGCCAGATCACCGGGTTTGCCTGGTCTGTCGCGGGCGACGGCGTCTTCACTGGGGGCTCGTCCACGATCACCACCTCCTTTGCCACTCCCGGGGCTCACGTGGTGCTGCTGCGTGTCACCGACGCAGGCGGTATCTCGAGCGTCGTCGCGAAGACCATCCCGGTCACCTCGCCGGCGCCGATCCTGATGCAGCCCTTCCCGGTCGTACGGATCGCCGGCTCTGAGAATGCCTCCGGCGTGCGGGTGGGCCTGCTCACCGTGCAGGCGCCGGTGGGGGCGACGGTGAGTGTGACCTGTCGCGGACCGGGCTGCCCGGCTCGTTCCCAGAATGTGATCGCGACTTCGGGGAAGAGCAAGGGCAAGGCGGGCATGGTCACGATCGTGTTGCGACGGTTCGAGCGCTCCCTGCGGGCGGGTGCGGTCCTGGAGATCAGAGTCTCTAAGTCCGGACAGATCGGCAAGTACACGAGGTTTACCGTTCGTCACGGCAAGCTGCCCGTGCGCGTCGACACGTGTCTTAGCTCGGCGGGTACCAAGCCGATCGTGTGTCCGTCCTGATGAACACCGTCCGCATAGCCAGGCACTGGATCAACGCTGACAGCGAGTCCGTGGGAACGGACCGGCGCGGACTCCTCGTCGTGCCGTTGCTGTGCGTGGTGCTGTTCGCCGGTTGCTTTGCGCTCGGCCGCGCGGCGAGTTCTCGAAGCGGTGCTCGAGCGCAGGCTGTGCCGAGCCTGCCGGTCGCGTTTGCGGGTGCCGCGGTCCCCTTCCATCTGAGCGGTGCTCCTCCGATCCAAGTGCGGACTGTCGTGAGTACGCGGAGCCCGGAACACGTGACCCGGAGTCACCAGACTCCGGTCCAGAGCACGCTCGTGACCGCAGGTGTGCCCGCCGCAGGGACACCCCGTGTGCCGGCGCCCGTTAGAGAAGTCGTCGCGCGCGCTCCCTCACCGACTCCGACGCCACTGCCGGCGCCCGCGAGCGCGCGGGGAACGGGCGAGGGGCAGTCAAACGAAGGCCAGTCAAAGCCTCACGCGAGTAGCGGCACCTCGTTCGATAGTTCGGGCTGACGCAATGTACTTCGGGTCTCGCAGTCTCTTCCCGCTGGTCGCGTTGGTTCTCCTCGCGGTCGCGATCTTCGGCTACCTGGCCGGCTACCACCGCGCGCCGGTCGTCCCTGCGGCCGTGCACAGAGAAACGACGCGGACGGTCTCAGGCGCGAGTGTCCTACTCGAATATCCCGCCGGATGGCAGCCGTCAACCGCGATCCCCGCGATTCCCGGACTCCCGCTCGCGCACCCGTTGTCGCTCGTCCCGGGCGGCGATACCACTCGCGCTGGGCTCCTCAGCGGGCAACTCCCCGGCGGTGAACCGGGTCCGCTGCCCGGTCGGTTTCTGGCCCTCCTGCGGGGGATTCCGCACACCGAAGTCGTCAATCTCATCGATGGCCAGGCGTACCGCTATAGCCGTCTGAGCCTCCCGGGATATGACCGGGCGTTCGATCTCTATGTGATTCTCTACGCCGGTAAAAGCCCCACTGCCCTGGCCTGCTACGCAGCGAAGGCATCGTCGGAATACTTGTCGCAGTGCGAGCAAATCGTGGCGGGGCTCATGCCGCTCGGGCAGTCCTCGACGTATGACCTGACTCCCGACACAGGCTATGCCAGCCGGCTCGGCACGCTGATTGAAGGGCTGAATGAGCAACGGTTGACGCTGAGGCGTGAAATGCGTGCACATGCCTCGCCTGCCGCGGTAGGGAGGTTCGCTGCCACCCTCGCCGATAGGTTCACCGCCGCGGCCGGGTCCCTGGCGACGCTCGAACCGCCACCGGTAGTCGGTCCTACCCAAACCGTGCTGGCGAGCTCGATTTTGCGGGCGCGCGACACATACAAGACCCTGGCCGCGGCGTCCACGGCCGAAAACCAGGCCGGTTACGACGCTGCGCTGAAGCAAGTCAGCGCGGCGGAGACCGGCGTGGATACGGCGCTCGAGGGCTTCGCCCTGCTTGGATACAGCCAGGCCTAGAGTGGCGCTAGGCATACGTGCCGGTTAACGGCTGTGGAATGCGCGTAGAGTGACTGTCCTACGAGGAGGTCGTATGGATCAACAGCAAGCACGCAAGGATCGCATAGCCAACGCCGCCAAATCACGCAACACGGCCCAAGAGCGTCGAGCCGCGCACACCGCTGATATCGCCGGAAAGCAAGCCCAGCTCAAGCACGAGGCCCAAGAGCGGCGGGAGAAGAAGCCCAAGCCGCAGTGAGCGAATGAAGAGCTCGAGGTCTGCGTTCGTTCACCCCCTTCGCAGTTGGCGTTCGAGCAAACGCCAACCCCCGCCGCACCCTTGTGCCCGGCGCCCATCTTGATGTCGGGGCTGGAAGGTGCGGCGTGGGGTGAGCCGGGGCGCTCCTACATCACCGCCAAGGTCTCGTACACGTCGACGCTGCCACCGTTGGCGAGCACCGGGCTACCCTTGGCCAGCTCGGAGGCCGCGTCGAGGCTGTCGGCCTGGATGACCGAGTAGCCGCTGATGCCCGAGCCCGCGCCCTGCGAGACGGTTCCGTCGCCGGCGACCGAGGTCGAGCCGGCGAAGGGGTTGCCGGCGTCGACGATCGCGCCGCCGAGCTGGCCGAACCACGCTCCCCACGCGGCCATCGCCGCGTCGCGCTCCTCTTGGGTCTCGGCCATGCTGCCGCCTCGGTATGCGAATAGATAGTTGCCCATCGATATTCCTCCAGTGTCGTGTCGGGTGTTGTCAGCCCGCGCCCGGTCGGGCACGGTGGGTTGGTTACGGGGTGGGTGTGATCAACTGCGCTCGTCCGCGTCGAAGATCCGGCGGGCGAGGTTCTCCAGTGCGCCGATCCAGCCCGATTCGTGGCCGGTGCGCGACTGCTCGGAGACGAGTCCGCTGTGTTCGAGCACGACCGTCGTGCCGTCGCGCTCGGAGCGAAACTCGACCGTGACGAGACTGACGGTGCCGGGGTCCGGACCATCGGTCCCCTCCCAGCACCAGGTGTAGACGAGGCGGCGCGGGCGGTTCACCTCGCGGTACTCGCCGCCGACGGCGTATTCGCGACCGCCCTCGTCGCACATGCGCAGCATGTAGCGTCCGCCGACGCGCAGGTCGACGTCGCATCCCGGCGAGGTCCAGGTCGGCTGCGCTCCCCACCAGCGCCTCAGCACCTCGGGGTTGGTCCAGGCGTCGAAGACCTCCTCGGGGGTGGCCGCGAAGGTGCGCTCGAGGCGCACCGCGGCGAGCTCGCGCGAGCTCATCGGGCCTCGCTCCCCCCGGGTGTGCTTCCCCCAGGTGTGGAGTCCTCCGCGCGTCGCCGCCGCGTGCGCTGCTGCGCGAGGTAGTCCTCGAGGACGTCGAACTTGCGCTCCCAGATCGCGCGCTGGTCGTTCATCCACTCCTGGGCGTCGTCGAGCCCGTGCTCGGCCAGGCGCAGACGGTGGGTGCGCCCGTCGATCACGCGTACGATCGCGCCGGCCTCTTCGAGTACGCGCAGATGCTTGCTGATCGAGGGCTTGGACACGGCGAAGTCGCCCGTGGCCTCGCCGACGGTCATCTCGCGCGTCCCCAACCGCTCGATGATCCCGCGGCGGATCGGGTGTGCGCACGCCGCGAACGTACGGTCGAGCTGAGCTTGGTTAGCCATTAGGCTAACTGTAGCAAGGGCCCGCGATCGGCGCCGTGCGGGCGCGGGAGGCGTTCGCCGACGAGCGGGGGAGTCACCGAGCGCGAGGGAGGATGCACCCACGTGGGGGGCAGGTCGCGACGAGCGCCGCGCGTGGGCGCTCGCGTCGAGCGGTTCTCAGTCTTCGGTAGCGGCGACCGCGAACACGATGTGGCGGCGGGCAAGCGTCAGGTATGGGTACAGCTCGACCGGCCCGCCCGAGAGCGGCTCGACCGAGACCTCGGTGAGCGTCAGAAAATCGCGCTCGGGCGCGTTGAGCACGTCCGAGACGCGGCTGCGGTAGCCGTCGCGGGCGAGCGTCAACTCGCCGATGATGCGATGGCGCTCGGTCTCGATGCGGATGCGCTCGCGACGATGGTCCATGCCCCCCGGATCGGGGGCTTGCGCGTCGGAGATGGGCGTCGCGTCGGTGCTCACGCGAGCATTATCGCGCTACCGAGTAGGTTCGGGTGATCACCGTGCGTCGCCCGGTGGGACCGACCGCGACGATGTGCACGTGGGCAAGCATCGCGGTATGACGCCCGAGGGTGTGGCGCAGGCGGCGCAATGCGGCCGAGCCGACCCGCAGGCGCACGTGTCCGGTCAACGTCGCCGGCAGGGGGCGAATGGCTGCGACGAGCGCCACCGGATGGCGCGGGGAGCGGGGAGAGAGCGTCGCGGTGACGAGGACGCGACAGCCTCGTTCGCAGGAGACATTGAGCGCCAGGCCGCGTCGTGCGAGGATACCCGAGCGTCGGGGGAGGCTCACGCGCAGCACGGGCGCGACGTCCAGCGG
>JBAUXH010000314.1:0-9939 GCA_049584155.1 Solirubrobacteraceae bacterium | reverse complement strand
CGGGCTGCGCAACTCCCGCGCGGGCGCGCTTGCCGGACTTTGGCTCAGAGTCGACACCCAGGTCCTGCACCAGTTCGCGGAACTCGTCACGGGAGATCTGCTCCCCGGGATCCTCGGCCAGACCGCGACGCGCCCGCCGGCGCTTCTTGCGTTCGGGCTCCACGTCCACGGGCGCCCCCCCGATTGCGGTCGCGTACGCCGGCACGGCGCCCAGTTCGCCGATGATCCGTGCCCGGCGCTGGCGGTAGGCGCCCTCGCGCTCCTTCCAGTGCGTCAGCACGGGTGAGGCGATGAAGATGGAGGAGTACGCGCCCGAGGCGATGCCGACCATCAGCGCGAACGCGAAGTCCTTCAGCGTGCTCCCGCCGAAGAACAGCAGCGCCAACACGGGCAGCAGCGTGCAGAAGCTGGTCGCCAGCGATCTCGTGAGCACCTCGGACATCGAGCGGTTGACGATCTGCGAGAACGCCGCCCTGGGCATGCGCGGCACGTTCTCGCGCACACGATCGAACACGATGATCGTGTCGTACAGCGAATACCCGAGGATCGTCAGCAACGCCGCGACCGTCGCCGAGGTCACTTCTCGCCCGGTCAGGGCGTAAATCCCCGAGGTGATCAGCAGGTCATGCATCAAGGCGATCAGCACCGGCACGGCGTACTTCCACTCGAACCGCAGGGCGATGTAGGCGGAGATCACCAGCAGCGAGGCGATGATCGCGATGATCGCCGACTTGGCGATCGTCTGACCGAACGTGGGGCCGATCGAGGTGCTCGAGAAGTCCTTCGTACCCGGCGAGTTCGATCCCGAGCCGAACTTCGTGTCGAGCGCGCTCTTGACTTCGTGTACCGCCGTCGGCTTCAGTTTCTCGGTCGAGATCTGATATCCGCTGCCGCCAATGCCCTTGCTCGAGTACTTCTGTACCTCCGCGTTCGGGTAGCCCTCGGCGGTCATCACGGCGCTCACTTCGGCGGGGGTGACGGTCTTGACGAACGCCGTCTGGATGCGCGTTCCGGACTTGAAGTCGATGCCGAAGTTCAGGCCCTTGCCGCCGATCGCCAGCGCGCCGATCAGAAGGATCGTGCCCGACAGCGAGAAGAACCACTTCGAGGCACCCATGAAGTCGAACGTCCACTCCCGCTTAGGCTTGCCGGCCCCAAGCGCCCAGGAATGGCTCATCAGCCTGGTGCGGCCCATCGTGCCGAGCGCCGCGCGTGTCGCGAGCACGGCGGTGAACAGGGTCAGCATCGTGCCGATCCCCAGCATGAACGCGAACCCCTTAACTTCCGCGGTGGCCAGCGCGAATAGGATGAAGGCGGTCATGAAGGTCACCACGTTCGCGTCGACGATCGCCGCGAACCCGCGCGTATAGCCGGTGGCGATGCCGGAGACGATCGAGCGCCCGCCACGGATCTCCTCCTTGACGCGCTCGAAGATGACGATGTTCGCGTCCGCGGCGATACCGATCGTGAGGATCACGCCGGCGATACCTGGCAGCGTCAGCGTGATCGGAATCAACTTGATCAAAGCGAAGAAGTACGCCCCATAGACGATCAGTCCGCCGACCGCGATCGCACCCAATACGCGGTAGAAGAGCAGCAGGAACATGCACACCACCGCGAAGCCAACGAGACCGGCGACCAAGCCCTGGTGCAGCGCCGTTTTGCCGAGTGTCGCGGACACCTGCGAGTTGGAGATGAGTTCCAGACGAATCGGCAGCGCGCCGGACTGCAGCTCGTCGGCGAGGGCCTGTGCGGAGGTGATCGTGAACCCGCCGGAGATCTGCGAACCCTGGGAGGCGTCGATCCCTTCCGGGTACTGCGTGTAGTCGATCGATGGCGCGGTGATTAGCTGGCCGTCGAGCGCGACCGCGAAGTGCTGCTGGGCGGCTTCCTTACTGACACCCGGTAGCTGCGATTCCTGACCGCGTTGGGCGATTGCCTTGGTCACCTGCTGGAAGACCTGCTTACCGTGCGCGGTGAACCCGAAGTTGACGTTCGGCGCGCCACTGCCCCCGCCGCCTTCGTCGAAGCCCTGCTGCGGGTTAGTGATGTCCGCGCCCGTCAGCACCGGTTCGTCGTTGATCACGTAGAAGCTGTTGGGGCTCTGCTGGGTGACCTTGCCCGTTTTCGGTGATTCCACCGGGCGGGCCTGCAGCAGGATCGTGCCCGGGTTCACGCGCACGGCCTTAGGCTTGGAGCCAGCCGGCGGTTTGTAGCCGTCGGCATACAGGTCCTGTTCGGTTTCTTGCGGCGGACAGATCGGCTTGCCGCCGGCGCAGAGCATCTTTTCGTGCTTGGTGTCGATCAAGTACCAGCTGCCGTAGATGCACCCGTTGGCCTGCTCGGGCGTGCAACCCGACTCATACGTGGTGGCGGTCTTGCGCAAGATTGCGGGACGTTTAGCGGCGCGCAGCACGGCCTGGTATTGGGAGAGTCCTGATTCGCTGGAGCCCGCATTCGCGCCGCCCGTGGCCGTTGGTTCGCTGGAGCCGGCCGGCTTGCCGGTGGGGCCGATCACGTTCGGCTCCCAGTCATAGAAGTACAGCTGCGCGGTCTTGCCGACCTCGGCTTCGGCGCGCTGCGCGTTACTCACGTCGGGCAGATCCACGTCGATTTCCTGTGCGCCGCTGCGTTGGATTTCCGGTTGCGCGACGCCCAGCTGATCGACGCGCTTGCGCATGATGTCGATCGAGCGTTCGAGCGATTCCGAATCCACTTTCGACTGCGCCGTCGGCTTGGCCTGATAGACCAGCTGCACTCCGCCCTTCAGGTCCAGCCCCAGTTTCGTGGGCATCAGCGCGATCACCGCGATCGACGCCGCGAATAGCCCCGCCACGAGCAGCAGGATGAAGATGTTGCGCCGACGGTCGTTCATCGTCGCCGCCGATCGATCGTGGTGTGCTGGAACGCGAGCATCGTTCGAAAGAGACTACTTCTCCGGGGTGAGTACAAGCAACAGTCCGCCGTCGTCGTCATATGCCGGGAACATATCCGCCTTAGCGTTCGCCGCCACATCGCGTTCGCCGCTGACGAGGACCGGCTTGTCCAACGCACGTACTCCCCACTCCAACACCGTCGCGACCGGGTCATCGCCATTGGCGAAACTAAGGCCGAGGACTTGCTCGACGCGCTGGCCGATGACCTCCTCCTCCTCTAGGCCAGTGAACGCGAACGAGTTCTTGCCACAACCGATAATTCGACCCTCGGCATCGCACACGAAGAAGGCCGCGTCCGGTGCCGGGTAATAGTCGTCGAGCAGCTCGAACAGGAACGCGAACCCGCACTTCGCGCAGCCCTTCGGCTGGCGCGTAAAGCCGATGTTGCGGTCCAGCTCGGTCGTGCGGTGACCGCAGTTCGGGCAGATGAATGGGTGGGCCATAGGCACAGACTAGGGGAGCGGACGCGTCGAGGCCCCCGCACCTCTCGGGCGCGCTCCAGAGCTCGTGCAGGCGCCTGATCGGAGCACACGCAACCCGCGCGCTAGGTACTTCGAGGACACGCTCAGGAGGCGATGACGGAGGCTCAGAAGAGCGCCGGTCCGGATGGCGCGGGCGCCGGTAGGTTCAGGTGGGCGAAAGCAGCCGGCGTGGCTGCGCGCCCACGTGGAGTGCGCTTGATCAGGCCCTGCATCAACAGATACGGCTCGTAGACGTCCTCGATCGTGTCCTGCTCCTCGCCCACCGTCACTGCCAGTGTCGAGAGCCCAACCGGCCCGCCGTCGAACTTCACGCAGATCGCCCGCAGGATCTCTCGGTCCAGCCTGTCCAGGCCCAGCTCGTCGACCTCGAGCATCTGAAGCGCCGCGTGCGCGGCCGCGGCTGTGACGACGCCCGCCATGCGCACCTCGGCGTAGTCGCGCACGCGCTTGAGCAGCCTGTTGGCGACACGCGGGGTGCCGAGGGAGCGGGCGGCGATCGCCAGGGCGCCGTCCTCCTCGAGCTCGATCGCGAGGATCCCTGCGGAGCGCCTGACGATCGCCGCGAGCTCATCCGTTGCATAGGGTTCCAACCGCGCCTGGATCCCAAAGCGATCGCGCAGTGGGGTGGTCAGCAGACCGGTGCGCGTGGTCGCTCCGACGAGTGTGAACGGGGGCAACTCGAGCGTCACCACGCGCGCCCCCGCCCCCTGGCCGACGGTGATCGGCAGGCGATGATCCTCCATCGCCGGATAGAAGGTCTCCTCGAGCGTCCGCGGCAGTCGATGGATCTCGTCGACGAAGAACACGCTACGTGGCTCCAGGGCGGTCAGAAACGCCGCAATGTCTCCCTTGCGCTCCAGGGCGGGTCCCGCGGTCTGCACGAAGGGGGCGTCCAGCTCGGTGGCGACGATCTGTGCCAGCGAGGTCTTGCCGAGTCCCGGTGGCCCGGCGAGCAGCACGTGGTCGAGCGCGTCGCCCCGTGCGGAGGCCGCCTCAATTGCGACCGCGAGCTGCTCGCGCAGCGTCTCCTGGCCGATGAACTCGTCCAGCCGCCGTGGCCGCAGCGAGCGGTCGAGCTCGTCCTCCGGCACGAGATAGGGCGTCTGGATGCGCTCGGTGGCGGCGGTCGTCTCGGTCATGCCACGATCACCCTGTTCGCGCAACGCGCAACGCGTGCGCGATCAATTCCTCGGCGCTCATATCCTCTTGAGCGCCCGCCAACAGCTGCTCGACCTCGCCCGGCCCATACCCGAGCTCCAGCAGTCCATCGCGTGCTAGCCCGCGTGGCCCATCCCCGCGCCGGGCGGTGATGAGGTGTCCGTCGCTCGCGGGCCCCTGTGCGCCGACGACCTTCTCGCGCAGCTCGACGATGATGCGCTCCGCGGTGCGCTTACCGATCCCGGGGACGGTCTGAAATCGTGCGGCGTCACCCGCGGCGATCGCGCCGATCAGCTCGCGCGAGGGTCCTCCGGAGAGCACCGCCAGTGCCACCTTGGGGCCGACGGCCTGCACTGAGAGCAGCATCAGGAATAGCTCTCGCTCCTGTTCGGAGTAGAACCCGTACAGGGTGAGCGCGTCGTCGCGCACGATTAGATGGGTGTGCAGCATCGCCTCCTCGCCCGCCGCGGGTACGTGGGTGAGCGTCTGCGCTGAGACTGCCGTGCGGTAGCCGACGCCACCGCACAACAGCACGACGTGATCGGGCCGACGCACGACGACCTCGCCTCGGAGTACGCCGATCATGCCGCTCCACCGACTCCCACGAGTGCGCGCGTAAGGGGCGCGCGATTGTGGTGGCATATGGCGACGGCCAGCGCGTCGGCGGCATGGTCGGGCGTTGGTGGAGCCGGCAGTCCGAGCAGCGCCTGAACCATCCGTGCGACCTGTTCCTTGTTGGCGCGCCCGTTGCCGCACACGGCGCCCTTGACGGCCTGTGGCGTGTAGCTCTCACACGGCAGGCCACGCTGTCCGGCCGCGAGCATTACGACCCCCCGGGCCTGTCCGACGGCGAAGGCGGTGCGCACGTTCTGGCCGAAGTAGAGCTCCTCTAGCGCCACCCCGTCGGGCTCGTGCTCGACCAGCAGCGCGTCCACCGCCGCGTGGATGTCGGTGAGCCGGCGCTCGACCGGCAGCCCCGAGCGGGTTTGGATCGTGCCGCCGTCAAGCGCCACTAGCCGCCCCTGATGTTGGGCGACCACGCCGTAGCCGGTATTGGCCAGGCCAGGGTCGATGCCGAGGACGATCACACTCAGTGATTCTGCGCACCGGCCCGGACGCCTGCCCAGGGCGCCGCTCCGGATGCCCACAGGTCGTTGAGCGCGACGGCGTCCTTGTAGGTGTCCATGCACTCCCAGAACCCGTTGTGGCGGTAGGCGTGCAGCTCGCCCGCGGCGGCCATGCGCTCCAGCGGCTCGCGCTCGAGCACGCTGTCGTGTTGTATGTGGTCGAGTGCGCCGCGGCGCAGGCAGAAGAAGCCGCCGTTGATCCAGTGCTCGGAGCGCGGCTTCTCGCGAAAGCCCGTCACGCGGCCGTCGTCGGCGAGTTCGGTGACGCCGAACTGCAGCGCGGGGCGAACGACCGTGATGCTTGCCAGTGCGCCGTGTGCTGCGTGAAAGGCCAGCAGCCGGTCGAGGTCGATGTCGGCGAGCCCGTCGGCGTAAGTGGCACAGAACGTCTCCTCGTCCGCGAGATGGTCCCCCAATAGCTTCAGTCGCCCGCCGGTCGGGGTGTCGAGGCCAGTCTCGATGCACTCGACGCTCACGCCGGCCGGCCACCCACGCGCAGCGGTGTACCGTTCGATCATCTCGCCCTTGTAGCCAGTCGCCAGCAGAAACCGCGAGAAGCCCTGCGCGGCATAGAGCCCGATCACATGACCGACGATCGGCTCGCCACCGATCTCCACGAGTGGCTTGGGGATCTCCTTCGTCCGCTCCCGCAGGCGTGTGCCGCGACCTCCGCAGAGGATGACCACGGGTGGTTTGGGTGGGTGAGCCATAGCCGGTCGTTGCATCGAGTTGCCGTCGGCGCCGCTCACCGCAGCCGTGGGCGTATCGGAGGCGCTCATCGCCGCGCGCCGCGCTTATCCGGCAACGCGCTCGAGCACCTCGGCGGGAACGTCGAAGTTGGCGTGGACCTCGCCGACGTCGTCGCTCTCCTCGAGCGCCTCGATCAGCCGCATCAGGCTGGATGCCTGCGATTCGTCGATCGGCACGAGCGTGGAGGGCCGGTATTCGAGCTCGGCGCGCTCGATCGCGATCCCCGCCTGCTCGAGCGCCGCGCGCACCCGTGCGAGGTCCGCCGGCGCCGTCAGCACCTCCCAGACGCCGTCTTCGGAGGTGATGTCCTCCGCTCCCGCCTCGACGGCGACCATCAGGTCGTCTTCGGAATGGCTGTCCGCGTTGACGGCGATCGTGCCGCGCTTGTCGAACAGGTAGGCGACCGAGCCGGGCTCGCCGAGCGAGCCGCCGTGCTTGGAGAACGCGTGGCGGACGTCCGCGCCGGTGCGGTTGCGGTTGTCGGTGACGGCCTCGACCAGCAGTGCGACGCCGCCTGGTCCGTAGCCCTCGTAGAGCACGGTCTCGAGCGCCGCCTCGCCGTCGCCACCCGCGCCTGTGCCTTTGGCGATCGCGCGTTCGATGTTGTCCTTGGGCATCGAGGCTTCTTTGGCCTTGCGGATCGCCAGCTCGAGCGCGGGATTGCCGACAGGATCGCCGCCACCGTCGCGCGCGGCGACCGTGATCGCACGCGTGAGCTTGGTGAACTGCTGACCGCGGCGAGAGTCGACGATCGCCTTCTTGTGCTTGATCGATGCCCACTTGGAGTGTCCCGACATTGCCTGGAGTCTAGGATGCGAGGCCGCATGGCGTCCCTCGACCCCGGCATCTTCAAGGCTTACGACATCCGCGGCCTGTACGGCTCGCAGATCGACGGCGATGCGGCCGAGGCGATCGGGCGTGCGTTCGCGCACGTGCTGTCGGGGCTCGTGGGCAAGCCCGTGGGCGAGCTGCGCGTCGGGCTGGGGCGCGACATGCGCTTGACCGCGCCCGAGCTGGCGGCGCGCTATCGCATCGGGTTGCTGGAGGAGGGCGCGGACGTGCTCGACGCCGGTCAGGTGGGAACCGAGATGCTCTATTACCTCGTCGGCTCGCGCGGGCTGGACGGCGGGCTGATGTGTACGGCCTCGCACAACCCCGCCGCCTACACCGGCGCCAAGCTCGTGCGCGACGGCGCGATCGCCCTGTCCGGGGATGCCGGCATCCAGGACATCCGCGCGAGGATCGAGTCGGGCCTGGGCATCGCGCCGGGCGGTGGCGTGGCCGAGGATGTCAACGTGTACGGGGAGTTCCAGGAGTACTCGCTGCGTTTCATCGATCCCGAGATCGTGCGTGCTCCAGCAGGGCGCGAGGGCAGCCCGTTGAAGGTGGTCGTGGACGGCGGCAACGGCATGGCCGGACCGATGGTGGGCCCGCTGCTGGAGCGCCTGGGATTGGAGCTGATCGAGACCTACTGGACGCCCGACGGCACATTCCCCGACCACGAGCCCAACCCGCTGCTGGAGGAGAATCGCGAGGCGATAATCGCCAAGGTGCGCGAGAGCGGCGCCGATCTGGGCATCGCCTGGGACGGCGACGCCGACCGCTGCTTCTTCATCGACGACACTGGCGAGTTCGTGGACGGGGATTTCCTCACCGCGCTGCTCGCGCAATCCCTGCTCGGCAAGGCGACGGGATCGGACCCCGCTCACCCCGAGGCGGTGCTGTATGACGTGCGCGCCTCGCGCGCGGTCGCCGACACGGTGCGCGAGGCCGGCGGCGTTCCGCACGTCAACCGCGTCGGGCACGCGTTCTTCAAGACGCGCATGCGGGCCGAGGGCTCCCTGTTCGGAGGGGAGGTCTCGGGGCATTACTACTTCCGCGAGTTCTATTGCGCCGACTCGGGCACGATCCCGGCGCTGCTGATCCTCGAGCTGCTAGCCCGCGAGGGTCGCTCGCTCTCGCAGCTGCTCGCGCCCCTGCGCGCGAAGTACTTCATCTCGGGCGAGATCAACTCGGAGGTCTCCGACCCCGAGGCGAAGATGGCCGAGATCGCCGAGCGCTACGCCGACGCGCGCCAGGACAGGTTGGACGGCATCTCGATCGACTACGAGGAGTGGCACTTCAACGTGCGTTCCTCCAACACCGAGCCGTTGCTGCGACTGTGCCTGGAGTCCTTGGTCTCGACGGAGGACATGGAACGCCGTCGCGACGAGGTGCTCGCGCTGATCCGCTCGTGACGGACGCGGCGCAGTCGGCGGAGGCCGGCGAGGACGAGTTGCTCGCTCAGGCCGCCGCGGCCGGCATTCATCGTCTGGCGATCCCCACGCCGTTTCAGGTCGGCCGCGTCAACGCCTACCTGATCGAGGACTCCCCGCTTACGCTGATCGACTCGGGTCCCAACTCCGAGCGCTCGCTGCAGGAACTGGAGCGGGGTCTCGCCGCCCGCGGGCATGCGGTCGAGGACATCGAGCTGCTCGTCATCACCCATCAGCACGTCGATCATTTCGGCCTCGCCGCAACCCTTGCGCGACGCTCCGGCGCTGAGGTCGCCGCGATTGCGGGGCTCGCGCCCTACCTGCGCGAGTTCGACACCGCCACCGAGTTGGACGACCGGTTCGCCCAGCGCGTGATGCTGCGCCACGGGATTCCCGCCGACGTCATCACCGCGCTGCGTGCGGTCTCGGCCAGCTTTCGCACTTGGGGCGCGGCGGTGGAGATCACACGGCCTGTGCACGATGGTGAGGAGTTGCGCCTGCGCGATCGCACCCTGCGGGTGTTGTACAGGCCCGGCCACAGTCCGTCAGACACCGTCTTCGTCGACGACCGCCCGGAGGTCGGCCAGGGCACGATCATGTTCGCCGCCGACCACCTGCTCGCGAACATCTCGTCGAACCCTCTGCTCGCCCGTCCCCTGGACGCGGGGCCCGACTTCACCGGGCCTCGCCCGCGCGCGTTGATCGACTACATCGCCTCGCTGGAACGCACCCGCGCGATGGAGCTCTCGCTGGTGCTGCCCGGGCATGGTCCACCGATCGCCGATCACTCATCGTTGATCGATTCGCGCCTACATATGCATCGCCGACGCGCCGAGCGCATCCATGGCCTAATCGTCGCCCGGCCGCTGACGGCGCACGAGATCGCGGTAGAGCTGTGGGGCAACGTCGCCGTCACACAGGCCTACCTGACGCTGTCCGAGGTCCTCGGTCACGTCGATCTGCTGCTGGACGAACACCGCGTCGTCGAGCGTGAGGACGCCGCCGACGGCGTCGTGCGGTTCGAGGCCGCCTGAACCTGAACCTGAACCCGACTCAGGCGCCCTCGATCTCCGCGACGTGAGCTATGTTGGCGCGGTCGTCGGGCTCCTTGCTCGGCTCGGTCGCGAACCACGCATCGAGGATCTCCTGAAGCTCGGCCTGTGAGGTGGTGCGCAGGCTCAGGGCAAGCACGTTCGCGTCGTTCCACCGCCGCGCACCCGCGGCCGTCGCG
>JBAUXH010000313.1:0-9231 GCA_049584155.1 Solirubrobacteraceae bacterium | reverse complement strand
GCCCGCTGACCGGGCTGCGCGGCGGTCATCACCTCGAAGTTATGTCCCCGTCGCTTGTTGCCACCGCGCTGACGCTCCTTCGCACGAACGATCGTCACGGCGCCATCCTCATCCAGGCGCAGCAGTTGCGAGAGCCGCAGTTCCAACCCCGCGGCGATGCGCGCGGCGACCGTCAGCGTCGGGCTCGTCTCCCCCCGCTCGACCTGCGAGAGCATCGGCGCGCTCACGCCGCTGCGCAGCGCCAGCTCGCGCAACGACAGCGACTCGGACTCGCGCAGCGCCTTCACGCGCGCGCCGATCGTGACCGGGTCGAGCGGATCGATTACAGCCGAGGAAGATTGCTCGACCAACCCTTGGGCAGCTGAAGGCGTCATACGCGCGTACGTTATCACAGACGCACGTATGACGCTCTATTGGCTTGCCCGCTTAAGGCCCAGCCGGCTCGGGCAATCCGACGGCGTCCGCGGATGCCAGCGCACGAGCCCGCGCGACCGACAGCGCCCGCACGTACGCCCGCGCGGCCGCGTCGATGATGTCCGTCGAGACACCCTGTCCCGCCCCGGACATTCCGTCCACCTCGACCACGACCGACACCTCACCGAGCGCATCCTGGCCCTCGGTGACCGCGCCGATCGTGAACTCGCCGAGTTTAGCCTCGATGCTCGCGGCCGCATTGATCGCGCGGAACACCGCGTCGATCGGCCCATCACCGGTGAAGGACCCCTCGGCTGAGTCGCCGTCGGGCAGCGTCACCGACACGCGCGCGTGCGGGGGCCGGCGCGAGGAGGCCTCGACCTCGAACCACTCCAGCGCATAGCCGGGGATCTCCTCACGCAGCTCGTCGGTGACAAGCGCCTCGAGATCCATCGCCGTCACCTGCTTCTTGCGGTCGGCGATCTCCTTGAAGCGCTTGAACGCAGTGTTCAATGCCTGCCCGTCGAGTGCAAAGCCCATCTCCTCCAGCGCGTCGCGCAGCGCGTGGCGCCCGGAGTGCTTGCCCAGCACGAGCGAGTTGCTCTTCAACCCCACGGTCGTGGCGTCCATGATCTCGTACGTGGAGCGCTCCTTGAGCACGCCGTCCTGGTGGATCCCCGACTCGTGCGCAAACGCGTTGCGCCCGACGATCGCCTTGTTCGGCTGCACCTGATAGCCGGTCAAGCGTGAGACCAGCCGGCTCGTACGAGCCAACTCCGTGGAGTTCACGCCCGTGTCCATGCCTATGTCGGCGCTGCGTGTACGCAGCAACATCACAATCTCCTCGAGCGAGGCGTTGCCCGCGCGCTCGCCGATCCCGTTGACCGCACACTCCACCTGCCTGGCCCCAGCCAACACGCCGGCAAACGAATTGGCCACCGCCAAGCCAAGATCGTCGTGACAGTGAACCGACAGCACGACGTCGCGCAGGTCGGGAACCAGCTCATACAGCCGCCCCAGGAAAGCGGTGAACTCCTGAGGCATCGTGTAGCCGACCGTGTCGGGGATATTGATCGTCGTGGCGCCCTCCTCCAGCGCGATCTGAATCACCTCGGCCGTGAACTCGACTTCCGCCCGAGTGGCGTCCATCGGCGAGAACTCGACATCATCCAGGTACTGCTTGGCCTGGGCCACGGCCGCCCGCGCCTGACCCTTGACGTCCTCGCGCGTGGTCTGCAACTGGTGCACGATGTGAATATCCGAGGTGGAGATGAATGTGTGGATGCACGGCCTTTCCGAGTCCCTGACCGCGTTCCAGGCAGCGTCGACGTCCTGCTTGCTCGTCCGCGCCAGCCCGCAGATGACGGGCCCTTCGACCTCCCGCGCGATCGCCTGCACCGCCTCGAAGTCGCCGGGCGAGGTAATCGGAAAGCCCGCCTCGATGATGTCCACGCCCAGCCGCGAGAGCTGGTGGGCGATCTCCAGCTTCTCCTGGCGGTTCAGCGATATGCCAGGCGATTGCTCGCCATCGCGCAGTGTCGTGTCGAAGATGCGCACGCGCGCCTGCTCGGTTCGCTCCGGGGGCGAAGACGAAGATGTTCCTGGGTCACTCATGTCGTTCCTCACGATTGTTCCTTTCGAAGTCTCGATCGCCTGCTGCTCTCCGTTGGTATGCGGCTACGCGGCCGCCACGCGTTATTCCCCCCGAGGGGGGAGCAGGAGAAGCAGAAGGGACGAGAACTGGAACGACATCTACGGCGCAGATTAGCACCGGCGAGGCGAATCAGGGAACGAGGATTACCTTGCCGACGTTCTTGCGTTCGGTGATCATGTTCTGCGCCGCGCCGGCTTCCTCGAAGGAGAACGTTCCCGCGACGACCGGTTGGACGATCCCGTCGGCGGTCATTTCCGCCAGCGCTGCGCTGACCTCGGCGCGGCGGCGCTCGTCCTGGGAGAGCGTGTACATGTTCAGGCCGATCACAGCCTTGGAGGCGGACATCTGTTTGATCATGTTGAAGCGGGGCATGCGCAGCGCGGTTTTCAGCGCTGGGATCGGGTTGCGCCGCTCGCCGGAGACCACACCGGAGGCGCCGAAGGCGATCAGGCGCCCGCCGCCGCCGAGCATCTCGTAGCTGCGGCGAAAGCTCTTGCCGCCGATCGCATCCATGATCACGTCGAACGGCGGTAGGCCGCGCTCCCATCCTGACTTGGTGTAGTCGAGGGGGTGGTCGACGCCGAGTTCGGAGATGCGCGCGTGCTTGCCGGGCGAGGCGGTCCCGTAGATCTCGGCGCCGGCGCGCTTGGCGACTTGGGTGGCGGCGATGCCGACGCCGCCGGCGGCTGCCTGGATCAGTACGCGTTCGCCGCTGCGTAGGCCGCCGAAGCGCAGCAGCCCCATCCAGGCGGTGCCGTAGTTGACGGGGATCGAGGCGCCCTGCTCGAACGTGAGTCCGTCGGGCAGTGCCAGCACACCGTCGGCGGGCGCGACGACCTGCGAGGCGTAGCCGCCGAACTCGGTGCCGGCGACGACGCGCTGACCGGGACTCAAGCCCTCGACGCCCTCGCCGACCTCGAGGATCGTGCCGGCGACCTCATAGCCGACGACGCACGGCGGCTTGGGCGCGTCGGGATAGAAGCCCAGGCGCGCCATCACGTCGGCGAAGTTGATCCCGGCGGCAGCGACGTCGATGCGTACCTCTCCGGCGCCGAGCTCTGGGTCAGGGCGCTCCTGGACCTGCAGCACCCCGGGTCCCCCGTGCTTGGTTATGACCACCGCCCTCATCGACTGCTCACCCTATCCGATCGGCCGAGGTCAGCCGAGATCCACTGACCAGCCATTTACAAACCCGTCGGAGGCGACGATCTCATCGACGACGTCGCCCGGCACGCGCGCGTCGGTCGTTACGACCATCGCGGCGAGACGCCCATCCTCGCCGTCGGCGGTCGCTGCGCCCTGACCGTCGGGAACGTGTCCGACGGCGGCGGAGGAGATGTTGATGCCGTGCGTGCCGAAGATCGTGCCGACGCGGCCGATCATGCCGGGCAGGTCCTGGTAGCGAAAGACGGTCACGTAGGGCTCGAGCTCGATCGTCAGGCGCCGGCCCTGGACCTCAACGAGGTGGGGCACGCGGTTGGGGCCGATGCCTGTGCCGGCGACCGCGACGCGCTCCTCCCCGGCCTCGACGGTGACGCGGATCAGCTCGTTGAAGTCCTGCGCCTCGGAGACGGCCTTCTCCTCGACGATGATCCCGCGCTGCTGGGCCATGGTGGGAGCGTTGACGAGGTTGACGTCCTCCTCGGTGCGTCCTTGCAGCGCGCCCTGGATCACGGCGAGCGTCAAGAGGCGCGTGTCGAAGTCGGCGATGCGCCCGAGGAAGGCGGCCTCGATGCGCTCGACCGAGCTGCCCTCGGCGAGCTCCATCGCCAGGCGCCCGAGCTGGGTGGCGAGCGGCAGGAAGGGGCCGAGCACCTCCATGTCCTCGGCGCCGATCGCGGGGATGTTCACGGCCGTGGCGACGACGCCGCCGGTGAGCGCGGCCAGGACCTGCTCGGCGCTCTGATAGCCGGCGCGGTCGGTCGCCTCGGCGGTCGAGGCCCCCAGATGCGGGGTGACGACGACCTGAGGGTAGCCCTCCTCGAACAGCGGGTAGTCGGTCATCGGCTCGGAGGGGAACACGTCGAGCGCGGCGCCGGCGACCTTGCCGGAGTCAAGGGCCGCCTGCAGCGCGGCGTCGTCGATCAGCCCGCCGCGGGCGACGTTGAGCACGCGCACGCCGTCGCGCATCTTGGCGAACGCGTCTGAGTCGAGGAAGCCTTCGGTCTCGGGCGTCTTGGGCAGGTGCACGGTGATGAAGTCGGCCTGCGCGTAGACGTCCTCGGGCGAGTCGGCCTTGTCGACGCCGAGCTCGCGGTAGCGCTCGGCGCTGACGAAGGGGTCGAAGGCGAGCACGCGCATGCCGAAGCCCCGCGCGCGCTGGGCGACGAGCTGGCCGATGCGCCCGAAGCCGAGGATGCCGAGCGTCTTCTCGTACAGCTCGACGCCGGAGTATTTCGAGCGATCCCATTTGCCTTCGTGCAGCGACTGGTGCGCCTGGGGGATGTTGCGGGCGAGCGCGAGCAGCAGCGCGAGCGTGTGCTCGGCGGCGGTGACGACGTTGGATTGGGGCGCGTTGGCAACGACGATCCCGCGGCGCGTGGCGGCGGGCACGTCGACGTTGTCGACGCCCACGCCCGCGCGCCCGATCACGCGCAGGTTGACGGCGCGCTCGATCAGCTGCGCGGTCATCTTCGTGGCCGAGCGAATCAGGATGCCGTGGTAGGAGCCGATGCGCTCGTTCAGCTCCTCGTCGGTCCAGTCGATGCCGAGGTCGACGTCGACGCGTGTGCGCAGCAGCTCGACGCCGGAGTCGCCGACCTTCTCCTTGACGAGGACTTTCAGGCGCTCTGAAGTGTCCGGGGCGGCGGGGCTCATGCGGAGATCCTTTCAACGGTCCAGTCGATACACGCGGTCAGAGCGCGCACGTCGTCCGGCTCGACCGCCGGGAACATGCCGATCCGCAGCTGGTTGCGCCCGAGCTTGCGGTAGGGCTCGACGTCGACGATCCCGTTGGCGCGCAGGGTCGCGGCGACGGCGGCCGCGTCGACCTCGTCGGCGAAGTCGATCGTCCCTACGACGAGCGAGCGCTTGGACGGGTCGGCGACGAATGGGGTCGTATACGCGGTGCTCTGCGCCCAGCCATACAGATGACCGGAGGACTCGCGCGTACGCGCGACGCACCCGTCCAGGCCACCGCCGTCGAGCATCCAGCGGATCTGGTCGGCGAGCAGGAACAGGGTCGCGACGGCGGGAGTGTTGTACGTCTGGTCTTTGCGGGAGTTTTCCAATGCCGTGCCGAGCGAGAGGAAGGCGGGGATCCAGCGCTCGGATGCGGCCAGCTTGGCGATCCGCTCCTGTGCGGCGGGACTGAGCAGAGCGATCCACAGGCCGCCATCACCGGCGAAGGCCTTTTGCGGGGCGAAGTAGTAGGCGTCAGAGTCGGCGACGTTCACCGGCAGCCCGCCGGCGCCGGAGGTCGCGTCGATCAACACCAGCGCGTCGCCGGTTTGATCGACTGCCCCACCCACCCGCTGCACGGGAACCATCACACCGGTGGAGGTCTCGTTGTGCGCCCACGTCACGACGTCGACCGGCCCATCGAGCGCGGCGAGGGCGCCCGGATCGGGAGCGTCGCCGGGGTCGGCGGAGATGATGAGCGGGTCCTCGAGGAAGGGCGCGCCGGTGGTGACGGTGGCGAACTTGGAGGAGAACTCCCCGTAGGTCAGGTGCAGCGCGCGGCGCTCGATCAGGCCGAAGGCGGCGGCGTCCCAGAAGGCCGTGGCGCCACCATTACCGAGCGCGACCTCATACCCGTCGGGCATGGAGAACAGCTCACGCAGCCCGGCGCGGATCTCCGCGACGAGCTCCTTGACGGGCTTCTGGCGGTGGGAGGTTCCCATCACGGCAGCGCCCTCGCCGACCAGGCGCGCGAGCGCCTCGGGGCGCACCCGCGAGGGGCCGCAGCCGAAGCGTCCGTCGACGGGCCTCAGATCGGCCGGTATGACCAGTTGGCTCATCAAAAAGAAGGCTTGATCCAGTCCATGTGCGAGCGCAGCTCTGAGCCGACGTGCTCGACCTGGGTGTCGGCCTGCTCGGCGCGCATGCGCAGGAAGTTCTCCTGTCCGGCGCGGTTCTCGGCGATCCACTCGCGGGCGAAGTCGCCGGACTGGATCTCGGTGAGGATCTGCTTCATCGCGGCGCGGGTCTCGTCGGTGATGACGCGCTTGCCGCGGGTGTAGTCGCCGTACTCGGCGGTGTTGGAGATCGAGTAGCGCATGCCGGCGAGGCCCTTCTCGTACATCAGGTCGGCGATCAGCTTGAGCTCGTGCAGGCACTCGAAGTAGGCCATCTCGGGGTCATAGCCGGCGTCGACGAGCGTCTGGAAACCGGCCTGGACGAGCTCGGAGGCGCCGCCGCAGAGGACGGCTTGCTCGCCGAAGAGGTCGGTCTCGGTCTCGTCCTTGAAGGTCGTCTCGATCACGCCGCCGCGGGTGCAGCCGATCCCCTTGGCGTAGGCGAGCGCCAGGCCGCGCGCGTTGCCGGTCGCGTCCTGGGCGACGGCGATCAGTCCGGGGACGCCGCTGCCCTCGGTGAACTGGCGACGAACGAGGTGGCCGGGGCCCTTGGGCGCGACCATGCCGACGTCGACGCCGGCGGGCGGCTCGATCTCGTTGTAGTGGATCGAGAAGCCGTGGCCGAAGAGGATCATGTTGCCCTCGGCGATGCCGTCGCGGATGTCTGACTCCCACACGTCGTGGTGGCGCTCGTCGGGCAGCAGGATCATCACGAGGTCGCCGCGACTGGCGGCATCCACGACGGGCAGGACCTCGAGGCCGTGCTCGCGTGCCTGGGCGACCGAGGCGGAGTCCGGGCGCAGGCCGACGATCACGTCGACGCCGGAGTCCTTCAGGTTGAGTGCGTGGGCGTGGCCCTGGGAGCCGTAGCCGATGATCGCGACGGTCTTGCCGTCCAAGAGTGTGGGGTCTGCGTCGTCGTCGTAGAGCATGAGGCGGGAGGCTATCGGGTCGACGCCTGATCCCGAACCCCCGGCAGGCCGGCCCGGAGTCAACGCAGCCGCGCACCTGAACGGACGTGAACGTCGGGCGCTCGCTCAGGCGCTGGCGGAGGCGACGAGCGTGCGCGCGGGGATCGCGAGCGTCCCGTCGGGTTCGGAGAAGGGTTCTAGGCGCGCAGCTAGCCCGGCGCGGATCTCGGCGATCTCGGGCTCGGGACGGCTGAGGACGGCGTTGTGGAAGATGTGGGCGATGTCGAGCGTGGTCTCCCAGAAGGCGTCGAAGGAGTCGTGACGCTGCTCGATCTCCAATGTGTGCACGTCGATGTCGGCGAAGCCGGCGTGCGCGAGCAGCTCGTGCAAGCGCTCGGTGTCCCCCAACGCGAAGGGACCGGGCGTGCCGGGCGCGGGCGCAGAGGTGAGCCCGCGCTCGAGCAGCTCCATGGTCGGTAGCAATGCCCAGGGGTTGTGTTGGACGGAGTCCCAGACGGCCAGTGCGACGCGCCCGCCGGGTCGCAGCACGCGGCGGGTCTCGGCCAGCGCGGCGGGGGGGTCGGCGAGCAGCATGTAGCCCCAGCGGCAGAGGACGGCGTCGACGCTGGCGAGCGGCAGGTCGATCCATTCGGCGCCGATGACCTGGAACTCGATGTTGCTGAGTCCCAGTTCGAGTGCGCGGGCGCGGGCGCCGTCGAGCATCCCGTCGGCCTGGTCGGAGACGATCACGCCGCCCATCGGCGCGACGAGTTCGGCGGCGAGCATCCCCGTCTCCCCTAGTCCAGCGGCGAGCTCGAGCACGCGCTGGCCGGGCTGCAGGGCGAGGGCGTCGAGCATCCAGGCGGAGACGGGCGCGCCGAACCCGCGGATCGTCTCCTGCTGGCGCGTCCACCCGGGGGCGGCGGCTTCCCAGCCGGCGAGGCTCGCCTCGCGGTGGGCGTTCGCGTCGAACACCGGAGACCCCTTGTCGGGGTCGGCGGCGGGTGAGTCGTTGTCGTTGGGACGCGCGTTCACGAGAGGCTCCTGCGCAACAGCTTGCCCGACCTAGTGCGTGGCAGGGGCGTAGTGGCGATGTCGAGCTGCTTGGGCACCTTATAGCGGGCGAGGCGCTCGGCGCAATAGGCGCGCAGACTATCGCCGTCGAGGGCGGCCCCGGATCGTGGCACGACGATCGCGGCGACGGCCTCCCCCCACGTCGGGTCGGGGCGCCCGAGGACGGCTGCCTCGAGCACGTCGGGGTGGGTTTCGAGCACGGCCTCGACTTCGGCGGGGGCGACGTTCTCGCCGCCGCTGACGATCGTGTCGGCGACGCGTCCGGTGACGCTCAAAAAGCCGCGCTGGTCGAGCGAGCCGAGGTCGCCGGTGTGCAGCCACCCGTCGGAGTCGCGCGATCCCGGGGCGATGGTCGGACCGCAGACGAGGATCTCACCGACGTCGGTGTCCGCTGCGGGTTCCTGCACCGGACTCGCAGACGCTCCGTCGATGCGCACGCGCGTGCAGAACAGCGGCGGACCGCCGGTGCTGACCTGCGAGCAGGCCTCCGTTAGGCCATACGTGGAGCTGACGTGAACCCCGGCGTCGCGAGCGCGCTCGACCAGCGCCTCGGGGACGGGGCCGCCGCCGGTGAGCGCGTGACGCAAGCCGGGAGGACGCTGCAGACCGGCGTCCAGGAGACGCGCGAGGGTCGTGGAGACGAGCGAGACGAGCGAGATGTCCTGGGCGCGCAGGGCGTGCAAGACGAGGTCGGTGTCGAAGCGCTCGTGGACGACGGCGGTGGTGGCGTAGATGGCGGAGCGGATGAGGATCGAGAGCCCGCCGACGTGGGAGACGGGCAGCGCGCAGAGCCAGCGCTCGCGGGGGTCCCGGTCCAGGGCGACGGCGGAGCCGAGGGCGCTCCACAGGAAGTTGCCGTAGGAGAGCTCGATCGGTCGCGGCTTGGAGGTCGTGCCGGAGGTGTGGATGACGGCGGCGACTGCATCGAGATCGTGTTGCTCGTCGAGTGCGAAGTCCGGCTGCGCCGCGGCGTCGTGCGCGCCGCTCAATGTCTCTGACACGAGCAGGGATGCACCGTCGCAGATGTGCGCGCGTTCGGCGTCGGCGAGGCGCAGGTCGACGGGCACGGCGACGGCGCCCAGCAGGAGGCAGGCATGGAGGGCTTGCGCGAACTGCAGGCCGGGCGGCAGGGCGATCGCGACGCGGTCCCCCCGCTCCACTC
>JBAUXH010000312.1:0-29507 GCA_049584155.1 Solirubrobacteraceae bacterium | reverse complement strand
GCCAGGAGCGCTGCCGGCTCGATGCCCTACGCGTGATCCTCGCCAACTCCGGCTGCGCCAACGCCGCCACCGGGCGCCGCGGACTCGACGACGCCGCCAAGACCCAGGGCGCCGCCGCTCTGGCCGTGGGGGTGCAGGAGTCCGCGGTCGCGCTCGCCTCCACCGGCGGCATCAGCTGGTACCTGCCCGTCGACGCGGTGCTGAAAGGCATCCTCGCCGTCCAGGGCGAGCTGCGTCGTGAGGGTGACGCCGACTTCCAGCAGGCGATCCAGACGACCGACGCCATCGAGAAGCGCGCCTGCCTGGAGGTAGAGCTCTCCGGCGGTCCCGTACGTCTAACCGCGCAATGCAAGGGCGCGGGCATGATCTCCCCGAACTTCGCCACGATGTTCTGCTTCGTGCAGACCGACGCCGTGCTCGAGTCCCACACCGCGGACCTGCTGCTCGGAGTGTGTGTCAAGCGCTCCTTCGACCGCTGCTCGGTCGATGGGCAACTCTCCACCAACGACACCGCCATCCTCATGTGCTCGGGCGCCTCCGGCGTGCGGATCGCGCCGGAGAGCGAGGATGAGCTGCGCTTCGGCGAGGCGCTCGACGCGCTGCTGCGCCAGCTCGCGATCATGATGGTCGCCGACGGCGAGGGCGCCGCGCGAATCGCGCGCGTGATCGTGCGCGGAGGGCATTTGGAGGGCATCGAGGCCGCTGCGCGTGGTGTCGCCAACTCCCCGCTCGTCAAGACCGCGCTGCACAGCGCCGATCCCAACTGGGGTCGCATCGTTCAGGCCGTCGGCGCGGCCCTGGGCGGGCGGGACTGGTTTCCGACGCCGCTGGCGGTGGACATAACGCTCGAGGGCATACCCGTCTGCTCGGCCGGCGCCGCGATTCCCTACGACGAGACCGAGCTGGCGCAGGCGCTGAAGGCTAACGAAGTTGAGTACGAGATCACGCTGGGTGGGCGGGACCTCATCAACGCCGAGACCGAGGTCTTCTTCTCGGACTTGTCACATGAGTACGTAACCATCAACGCCGACTACACGACGTGAGGAGATAGAGCCATGCGCGATGTAGGCACGCTGCTGGAGGCGCTCCCGTACATCCGGGAGTTCCACGGCAAGACCATCGTCATCAAGTACGGCGGCGCCGCGATGGAGGACCCGGCACTGCGCGAGGAGTTCGCGCGCGACGTCGTGCTGCTCAAGTACGTCGGCCTGAACCCGATCGTCGTGCATGGCGGCGGCCCCGACATCACCGCCTACATGCAGCGGCTCGGGCTTCCCGTCGAGTTCGTCGGTGGGCTGCGCGTCTCCGACGAGTCCACCGTCGAGGTCGCCAAGATGGTGCTCGTCGGCAAGGTCAACACCGAGATCGTGCTGCGCATCAACCGCCACGGCCAGCCCGCGATCGGACTGTGCGGCGACGACGGCTCGCTGTTTCGCGTCACCCGCCGCACCGCGCCCGGAGGCGAGGACATCGGCTTCGTCGGGTCCATCGACCATGTCGACGTCGACGTGCTCAACCACGTCTGCACCGACTACATCCCCGTGATCGCCTCCGTCGGTGCCGACCGCGACGGGCACTCCTACAACGTCAACGCCGACGAGGCCGCCGGGGCCGTCGCGGGCGCACTCGGCGCCTACAAGGTCATCTTCCTCACCGACGTCCCCGGTTGGCTGGCAGACCCCGCCGATCCCGACTCGCTGATCGGACAGGCCAGCACCGCCGAGATCCGCTCTGCGCTCGACTCGCTCGAGGGTGGCATGCGCCCCAAGCTGCAAGCGTGCGTCGACGCGATCGGGGCGGGCGTGTCCGCTGCGCACATCCTCGACGGGCGCCTCGCGCACTCGCTCCTCTTGGAGCTCTTTACCGATGCCGGGATCGGAACGAAGATCGAGGCAGCCGCATGACCGATGAGGGAAGCGAGGCCAGGGCGTGATGCTGTCGGAGTTGCAGGCGCTCGAGCGCGAGCACGTAGTGCCGTCCTACGCGCGCTCCCCGGTGCAGTTCGTGCGCGGCGAGGGCCCCTGGCTGTGGGACGAGCAGAACAACGAGTACCTCGACTTCCTCTGCGGCATCTCCGTCACGAACGTCGGGCACTGCCACCCGCGCGTGGTCGCGGCTGTGCGCGAGCAGGTGGGCCGGCTGATGCACGTCTCGAACCTGTTCTACACCGAGCCCGCGATGCGCCTGGCCGAGCGCCTCTCCGAGTCGAGCCTGCAGGGCAAGGTCTACTTCTGCAACTCCGGCGCGGAGGCCAGCGAGGCCGCGATCAAGCTCGTGCGCAAGGCCCGCCCCGGAGGAGACGTCGTGGTGGTGTACGGGGCCTTTCACGGGCGCACCTATGGCGCGCTCTCGGCCACACCTCAGGAGGCCAAGCAGGCGCCGTTCGCGCCGCTCGTCCCGGGTTTTCGCGCGGTCGATCCCACGCCGGAGGCAATCTCAGGCGCCGTCGATTCGAACACGGCCGCCGTGCTGTTGGAGCCGATCCAGGGCGAGTCGGGCGTTAACGTGCTCTCGGCGGAGACGCTCCAGGCTGCGCGCGCAGCCTGTGACGAGCACGGCGCCGCGCTCGTCTTCGACGAGGTCCAATGCGGGATGGGCCGCACCGGCACGCTCTGGGCCTACGAGCAGACCGCCGTCATCCCCGATGTGATGACGGTCGCCAAGGCGCTCGGCGGAGGTCTGCCGATCGGCGCGCTCGTCACCGCTCCGCACCTGGCCGACGTGTTCCAGCCCGGCGATCACGGCTCGACGTTCGCCGGCGGCCCCGTCATCGCCGCCGCCGCGCTCGCCGCGCTCGAGGTCATCGACGATCCACAGTTGCTCAGCCGCGTGACCGAGCTCGGCCACCGGCTGCAGGCGGGGCTCGAATCCCTGCCGCACGTCCTTTCCGTGCGTGGGCGCGGCCTGATGCTCGCGTGCGAGCTCGACGTCCCCGCGCCCGAGGTCGTCCGCCGGGCTCTGATCGAGCAACGCCTGATCCTCAACGCCACCGGTCCCACGACCGTGCGCCTGCTGCCGCCGCTGATCGTCGGCGAGTCCGAGATCGACACGGCGCTGGAGCGCCTGGGCGCGGGGCTGAGAAAATCAGACAGCGGCTAGGGCATCCGCGAGCTCGTCCGCCGTCGTCGCGACCGCCTCGGGGATCGTGACGACCAAGTGCCCCTCGCGTTCGAGGATGCGACGAGGTCCCAGCATCGTCATGCCGACGATCCAACCGGTGCCGGGGGCATAACGAATTACGTGCCCCTCTGGCGTCGTCTCGCCCTCGCCCGCCTCAGCCTCTCCCACACGTAGATAGAGCACGTCGTTCTCGGCGTCGTAGTTCGCATTGTCGAACACGACCGAGCCGATCTTCAAGTTCACGCGTCCCATGCGGACGATCCTACTTCGGCTTGCTCCAGTAGCCTGCGCGAGCTATGAGCGCCTCCGAGCCCGAGCAGGGCTTTCCCCCGCGCACCGCCTCTTATGAGGCCGACCCCGAGCAGGTCGGTCGCGTACTGCTGCTCTACTCGGGTGGCCTGGACACGAGCGTGATGCTGAAGTGGATTCAGGACCGCTACGGCGCGGAGGTCGTGTGCTTGACCGTGAACCTCGGCCAGCCGGGCGAGGACTACGAGGTGATTCGCGAGAAGGCGCTGCAACTCGGCGCGCTGGACTGCCACGTCGTGGATGCGCGCGAGGAGTTCGCGCGCGAGTACCTGCTCCCGGCGATCAAGGCGAACGCCCTGTACGGCGGCGGCTATCCGCTGTTCACCGCGCTCGGGCGCCCTCTGATCGCCAAGCTCGCGGTGCAGCACGCGCGCACGAGCGGATGCGACACGATCGCTCACGGCTGCACCGGCAAGGGCAACGATCAGGTGCGCATCGAGGCGACCGTCGCGACGCTCGCCCCGGAGCTGCGCACGATCGCGCCGGTGCGCTCATGGCGGATGGGCCGCGAGGAGGAGATCGCCTATGCGCGCGAGCACGGCATTCCAATCAAGGGCGGTGCCGAGACGACCCCCTACTCGATCGACGACAACCTCTGGGGGCGCTCGTCGGAGGGGCGCTGGATCGAGGATCTCGAACATGCGCCCGAGGACGACGTCTTCCAGCTCGTCACCCGTCCCGAGGAGGCGCCGGAAGAGCCGCAGACAGTGGAGGTCGAGTTCGAGCGCGGCGTGCCGGTCGCCCTCGACGGCGAGCGTCTGCCACCGGTGGCGCTGATCGAACAAGCGGCGGACATCGCCGCGCGCCACGGCGTCGGGATCATCGACCACATCGAGGATCGCATCGTCGGGCTGAAGGTCCGCGACATCTATGAGGCGCCCGCCGCCGCGATCCTGCTGGCGGCACACCAGGAGCTGGAGCGCCTGGTGTGCACGATCCACCAGAACCAGTTCAAGCCCCAACTCGACCATCAGTGGGCCTATCTCGTCTATGCGGGCCTGTGGTGGGAGCCGCTGCGCGCAGACCTCGACGCCTATATGGACAGCGTCAACGAGCAGGTGACGGGCACGATCGGCCTCAAGCTCTACAAGGGCAACGTCCGCGTGGTCACACGCTCCTCGCCGAACGCCGTCTATGACGCGAGCCTGGCGTCGTTCTCGCAGTCGGGCGGCCTCTTCTCCCAGGCAGCCTCACCCGGATTCATTGAGCTGTTCTCGCTGCAGTCGCGCATGGCCTGGCGCCTGCGTAACGACTCCTGAGCGAGCGCCAGCTCGCGCGCCGGAGGCGTCCGGTCGGAGACATACGCTGCGGTGAGTCCATGATCGCCGAGGGATCTTCTTCATCGTCACAGACGCCCGTCCCGCGGGGGGGCTCCTCGCAGCCGCCGAATGAGCGCGACTTGCTCGCCGAGCGCCGCGCGCGCCGTGCCGCGGAGTCTGGCGAGAACGCTCTACTACGTCGTGCCGAGACGGCTGAGGCGACCGTCAAGACGCTCGAAAGTCACGTCTTGAGCCTGCAGCGGTGCTTGGAGGAAGCCGAACAGGAGGGGCGGCGGACATCGCAGCTGGCCGAGCGCTTGGAGAACGTTGAGAGCGCACTCGCAGCGATACGCGAGAGCCATCGCCGGATGGCCGGCACCGTTAGTGAGCTGAAGGGCGTGGCGATGAGGCTGCGCACGGCCGTCGACGCTCAGCCTCCGCAGGAATCGTCATCCGCCCGTCCACGCAGCGAGGAGATGGCCGACGCGCTAGCGGCCGCCGTCGAGCGCTTGCGCGCACGCGCACAGGAGAGCGCCGCTGACGGACCGAATGCGACGCCAACGGTGCCACCTGTCGTGCGCGTGTCACACAAGCACAGCATGTCGCTGATCGGCCGCTGGCGGTTAAGACGCAAACAGCGGCGCGGGCGCTGAAGTCCGCCGCCGCGCGGCATAACATCGAGTCTCAGTGACCGCCCCAGCCTGCGCCCATCTGCACGTCCACTCCGAGTACTCGTTGCTCGACGGGGCGTGCAAGATCGAAGCGCTGGCCGCGCGCGCCGCGGAGTTCGACCAGCCCGCCCTCGGCCTCACCGATCACGGCGTGATGAACGGCGCCGTCGAGCTGCATAAGGCCTGCGCCAAGCACGGCGTCAAGCCGATCATCGGCTGTGAGATCTACCTCGTCGACGACCATCTCGCGGCATCCGCCGGTCCGGGATCGCCGAAGGTGCAGCGCAACCACCTGACGCTTCTGGCCGCAAGCGATGCGGGCTATCGCAATCTGGTGAAGCTTTCCTCGGCGGGCTTTCTGGAAGGCCTGAACCGCGGCAAGCCCACGGTCGATCTGGGTCAGATTGAGCAGCACTCCGACGGCGTGATCGCACTCACGGGCTGTCTGGCCTCGCGCTTCTGCCAGCGCCTGCTCGAGGATCGACCAGAGGATGCCCGCGCCCACGCCGACGATCTGCGCCGGATATTCGGCCCGGAGAACGTCTACTTCGAGGTGCAGAAGAACGGCCTCGCGCCGCAGGAGAAGTGCAACGAGGGAATCGTGCGCATCGCCGGCGAGCTTGGTGCAGGCCTGGTGGGCACCGGCGACGTCCACTATCTGCGTCGCGAGGACTACGACCACCACACCGCCCTGTTGTGCGTGCAGACCAAGAGCACGCTCGCCGCGCCGAAGCTTACGTTCGACACGAACGAGTTCTTCCTGCGCGACAACGCACAGATGGCTGAGGCGTTCGCGCAGTGGCCCGAAGCGATCGCCAACACGCTGGAGATCGCCGAGCGCTGCTCGGTCGAGCTGGAGCTGGGTAAGCAGTTGATTCCCAGCTACGAGACGCCCGACGGCTCCAGCGAGCGCGACTACCTACGCGCGCGGGTGCTCGAGGGTCTGACGTTGCGCTACGGCGATCCGCTGCCGGCCGAGGCGATGCAGCGCATGGAGATGGAGCTCGGCGTGATCGACCGGATGGGCTTCAACGCTTACTTCCTGATCGTGTGGGACTTCGTACGCTACGCCAAGGAGAACGGTATCGCCGTCGGTCCGGGAAGAGGTTCAGCGGCCGGCTCGATCGTCGCCTACTGCCTGGCGATCACCGACGTCGACCCGCTGCGCTATGACCTGCTGTTCGAGCGGTTCCTAAACCCAGAGCGCGTGTCGATGCCCGACATCGATATCGACTTCTCGGTGCGCGGGCGCGAGCGGGTGATGAAATACGTGACCGATAAGTACGGACGCGAGTCGGTCGCGCAGATCGTCACGTTCGGCAAGATGTTTCCGCGCGCCGCCACTCGCGACGCGGCCCGGGTGCTGGGGTTGGACTATGGCACGGGCGACCGTCTGGCGAAGCTCATCCCCGACCCGATCATGGGCCGCTCGCCCTCCTTCGAGGAATGCTTGAAGCCCGGGCAGCCGCTGCGCAAGGCCTGCGACGAGGAGCCGGTCGCGAAGCAGATCATCGACGTCGCGCAGGGTTTGGAGGGGATCGTGCGCAACAGCTCGATCCACGCCGCCGCCGTGGTGATCGCCGACCGCCCGCTGACTGACATCGTGCCGCTGCAGTTGGCTGACGCCGGGGCGGACGAGAACGGTGAGAAGGCGTATCGCACCGTCACCCAGTTCTCGATGAAGCCGATCGAGGACATCGGCCTGCTGAAGATGGACTTCCTCGGATTGCGCAACCTCGACGTGATCGAGGACGCGCTGGACATCATCGAGCGCTCCACCGGGCAGCGCCCAGAGATGACGACGCTGCCGCTGGACGACACGACCACGTATGAGATGCTCGCGCGTGGCGATTCGACCGGCGTGTTTCAGTTCGAGTCCGAGGGCATGCGCGAGGCATTGCGGAAGGTACGTCCGGACGAGTTCAACGACCTCGTCGCGCTGAATGCGCTCTACCGTCCGGGCGCGATGGATCAGATACCAGTGTACGCCAAGGGTAAGCACAATCCGCAAGCGATCTCCTATCCGGATGAGCGCCTACGGCCGATCCTGGAGTCCTCCAACGGCGTGATCCTCTACCAGGAGCAAGCGATGCAGATCTCCAAGGAGCTCGCGGGCTTCTCCGGCGCGAAGGCCGACGATCTGCGCAAGGCGATCGGCAAGAAGAACCGGCAGGCGATGGCGGCGCTGAAGCCCGAGTTTGTGGAGGGCTGCCGCGCGTCCGGCACCAAGCCCGATGTGATCGAGTTCCTGTGGAACACCAACGAGAAGTCCGCCGACTACTCGTTCAACAAGAGCCACGCCGCCTGTTATGGGCTGATCGCCTACCGCACAGCTTGGCTAAAGGCCAACCACACCGCCGAGTACATGGCGGCGCTGATCTCCTCAGTGATGTCCACCAAGGACAAGGTCCCGTTCTTCGTCGCACGCTGTGAGGAGATGGGGATCGAGATCCTGCCGCCTGACGTGAACCTCTCAGATCACCAGTTCACCGTCGGGGCGCCGAGCGCAAAGGGCGGAATCGGCAACATCCGCTTTGGTTTGGACGCCGTCAAGGGCGTCGGGTACCAGGCCGTGGAGGCGATTAAGCGTGCGCGTGAAGAGGGCGGAGAGTTCTCCTCGCTGTGGGATTTCTGCGAGCGAGTAGACAGTCGCGCGGTCAACAAGAAAGCGATTGAGGCGCTGGTGAAGTGCGGCGCGTTGGGCTCGACCGGAGCAAGTCGCAAGGGCATGCTCAGCGTGCTCGAGCAGGCCCAAGGTGCCGGCCAGAAGGCTCAACAGGATGCGCAGATCGGCCAGGGCTCGATCTTCGACCTCGCACCCGAAGTTCTCAAAGGGTCCCCTGAGCTCGCCGTCGAGACGCCTCGCCATCCGGACGGGAGCGCCATTACGGGGCCCGACCGCTCGGAGATCGGTCAGCGTGCGGGCGCGGCGTTCTTGCGCCCGGCCCACCCCCCGATCCCCGCCGAGGAGTTCGATCAGGCGGAGCTGCTCGCGGTCGAGAAGGAGGCGATCGGGCTGTTCGTGTCCGCGCACCCGCTCAAGCCGCTACGCGAGGCTCTGCGTGCGCGCACCGACTGTCAGCTGGCAGCGCTGGTGGACCGCCGTGACAAGGACTGGGTGACCGTCGGCGGGATCATCGTCGAGGCCAAGCGCATCCGCACTCGCTCCGGCGATCCGATGATGTTCGCCACGCTCGACGATCTCGGCGGTGCCGTCGAGATGCTCGTCTTTGGCAAGGCCCTATCCGAGCACGAGGCCGCGCTCGCGATAGACCAGGTGGTGCTCGTGCGCGGGAGGGTCGACCACAAGGAAGCCGGCAAGACCTGTCTCATCGTCCAGACCGTCGAGGTGTTTGCTCCCTCAGAGCAGGAAATCGAGGATGCCCGCAAGCAGGCCGATGTGGACGCCCGTACGGCCGTCACGCTCGCCAAGCCGATGTCGGTGCGAGTGGACCTCGCAGGTGTATCCCCGAGCGCGATCGAAGAAGTCAAGCAGCTCGCCGCGGACTATCCCGGACCGGCCGAGATGTGGATCGAGATCGCCACTGCAGCCGGTATGCGGCGGTTGCGCTTGGGTGAGGCGTATCGCGTGCAGAACACGCCGAGCGTGCGGGCAGAGTTGGAGAGCATCTTCACCTCCACACCCGCGGTCGCCGAGGCGCTCGCCGGCTGATCTAGAGGCTCGCGGCCTTAGCTGGGCTTGCGCACCACGGCTACTTGCTTTTGCGAGCCCGCAGTCCCCGCTCGCGCAGCTTCATCGCCAGCGCGATTTCCTTGTGCGAGGGCCCTTCGCGATTCTCGCCCGGAGTCTCCAGTACACACGGCAGCTTCTGCAGGCCCGGCGCGGCTAGGAACGCGCTGCAGCCCTCCTCGCCGAGCTCGCCCGTGCCGACGTTCGCGTGACGGTCGCGGTTGGAGCCCAGTGGTGTCTGGGAGTCGTTCAGGTGCAACGAGCGTACGCGGCCACGGCCCAGTGCGCGCGTGCATTCGCGCTGCACCGAGCTCATGCCGGTAGTTGTGCGGATGTCATAACCGGAGGCGAGCAGATGACAGGAGTCCAAGCACACCCCCAGGCGCTCGTCCCCACCGGCCGCCTCCAATAGTTGCGCGAGCTCCTGAAACGAGCGCCCGAGCGTGCCGCCCGCGCCCGCCGTGTTCTCCAGGTGCAGCTCACAACCCTCGCTGTCGGCGAGCGCCTGCGCGATCGTCTCTCCGGCGCGCGCGATCGCCTCACCCACATCCCCGGTCTTCGCTGAGCCGGGATGCAGCACGACGCCGGCAGCGCCGATCGCCTCGCCCACGCGCAGCGAATGGGTCAGCGAGGCCAATGATTTAGCGTGGATGTCGGGGTCCTCGCTGGCGCAGTTGAGCAGATACACCGCGTGAATCAGCACCGCGTCGATCGGGCTCGAGTCCATCGCCTCGCGAAACGCCGCGAAGTCCTCGTCGGTGTACGCGGTAGGGCGCCACATGCGCGGCGATTGGTTGAAGATCTGGATCGCCTCACAGCCGCGTTGCATTCCGCGTTCGATAGCTTTCGGTAGACCGCCGGCGGGCGAAACGTGCGCTCCGATTAGCATGGCGGCGATCTTATGGTTTCCGCCGCTCCTGGACAGGCCGATAGCACCGAGCGTCCCATGCGCGTGAGGTTCGCCCCATCGCCCACCGGGGCGCTGCATATCGGCGGCGCCCGCACCGCCCTGTTCAACTGGCTGCTGGCGCGCCATAACGGCGGCGAGCTGGTGCTGCGCATCGAGGACACCGACCGTGAGCGCTCGACTCCAGAGAACGTCGAGCAAATCCTGGATGCGCTGCGCTGGCTGGCGCTGGACTGGGACGAGGGACCGATCATGCAGACCGAGCGTTCTGAGCGGCACGCGCAGGCACTACAGGCGCTACTCGACGGTGGGCGTGCTTACCGCTCCAGCGCGACCGCCGAGGACGTCAAGGCATACAAGCAACGCCACGGCGCCGAGCGCGGGTTTCGGGGAGAGTCCGAGTCTGACGGGGCGATACGCCTGCGCGTGCCAGAGGAGGGCGCGACGATCGTCCACGACGCCGTCCGCGGCTACACGCGCTTCGAGCACGTTCACATGGACGATCCTGTGATCGCCCGCGCCGACGGCTCGGTGCTCTACAACTTCGCGGTCGCGATCGACGATCTCGATGCCCGCATCACGCACGTCGTCCGGGGTGAGGATCACCTGTCGAACACCCCCAAGCAACTGCTCGTGCTGGAGGCCGCGCGAGCCGTTGGGTTCGGCCCTCAGACCTCGCCTATGATGCCGCTCTTCGCGCACTTGCCGCTGCTGCACGGCCCGGACGGCAAGAAGCTGTCCAAGCGCCACGGTGCGGCCTCCGTGCAGGAGCTGCGCGACGCCGGCTACCTGCCAGAGGCCGTGCGCAACTACCTGGCGCTGCTCGGCTGGGGGGCCGGCGACGATCAGACCGTGCTCAGCACTGAGGAGCTGATCGCGCGCTTTGGACTCGATCGCGTCAGCCGCAACCCGGCGCGCTTTGATGAGACCAAGCTGCGTTGGCTGAACGGCGTCTGGATACGCAACCTGCCCACCGAGGAGCTCACCGACCGGATCGCGACATTTCTGCGCGAAAGTGGCCACACGGACGTCGCCGAGGATCGCAGGCTCGCCCGCGCCGTGCAGATCAGCCAGGAGAAGATTCATACACTCGCGGACTTTTGGTCGCTGACGGGTCCTCTGCTCGATCGGCCTGTGGATGACCCCAAAGCGCGCGAGCGCTGGCTCGGCGCGGAGGGGACGGCGGCGCTGAGGCAGGCGCGCGAGGCGCTGGCCGAGCTTGACGGGTTTTCCGAGCCCGACGTAGGTCGGGTACTCGAAGCGCTCGTCGCACGCCTACAGGCCAAGCCGCGCGAGGTCTATCAGCCGTTGCGTGTAGCGATCGCCGGGACGACCGTCTCGCCCGGCATCTTCGAGAGCGTCGCGCTACTAGGGCGCGAGGAGACGCTGCGTCGGATAGATCGAGCGCTGGAATCGACGCCGCGCTGAGTCCCACAAGCGGCTGACGCTCCATCCAGACGCGGCGCACCGGGGCAGTGCGCGGCGCGACGAGCATCACGCGCCCTCCGGGCCGCTGAGGCCGGGTGAAAGTTTTCTCTCAACGATTCGTCCAGGCCTGCCGATAGGGACACGACGATGCCTGCAGCAGCGACCAAGACCAAGAATGGGGCCGGCAAGGATGCCCCTACCGCCACGCGCAAGCGCCCCGCTCTCAAAGCGGTCGCTTCCGTGCCTGAGGTATCCGTTGGGGAGCCTTCCGCGCCTGCGGCAGCCCCATCGCGTCGCCAGGGCGAGGGCCACGGCCGGCGCCTAACGAGCGCGTTCGAGGCACTGGAGGCATTCCCCGCCCTTGCGGAGTCGCGAAACCGCCTGCTCGCGGTCGTCGAGAAAGACAACACAGCCACCGCCGACATCGTCACCGCGGTTGAGTCGGATGTTGCACTCAGCATCGCCGTGCTACGCGTCGCCAATCAGGTACAGGGTCGGCGCGGGCGCGTAGATACGATCGTCGCGGCCGTCGAAGTGCTCAGCGAGCAGACCGTGCAGGCACTCGCCTCACATGTACGTACGTTCGACTTCTTCGAGCGCTCCAGCGTGTGGGACGCGGCGCCCGAGCGCTTCCGACTGCACGCGCTGTCCACCCAGCACGCGGCTGACAGGCTCGCGGCCGAGGTGGGATATGAGCATCGCGATCGCCTGAGCGTCACGAGCCTGCTGCACGATGTCGGCAAGCTGGTTTTGCTGCACGCCTATCCCGGTTATCCCGCGCAGGTCCACCGGGGCGCCAAGACGCCCGAGGAGCGCATCCACCAAGAGCGCCGCGAGCTCGGCGTCGACCACGCACTCGTCGGCGGCGTGCTGATTCGCCGCTGGGGACTACCGAGCAGCGTCGCGACAGCGATCGAGCGCCACCACAATCCCGACGTCGAGGGTGAGGTTGCGTTCGTACGCCTAGCGGACATGCTCGCCCACTACGAGCAGGGTTCGGTCGTCTCACCAGGAGAGATGTTGCAGACAGCGCGTGTTCTTGGCCTCGGGGCGGACCAGCTCAGGCGGGTGATGTATGAGCTACCGAGCATCACCGGTCAACGCCAGCGTCACGTCGACCCCTCGCCGCTGTCCGGACGCGAGCTCGGGGTGCTGCAACGCCTCGCCGAAGGCAAGGTTTATAAGCAGATCGCCCACGAGCTGACGCTTTCCACGAGCACGGTGCGCACACACCTGCACAACATCTACGGCAAGCTCGGCGCGGTCGATCGTGCGCAGGCGGTATTGATCGCCACCGAGCGGGGATGGCTCTAGTCCCCTAGCATCGCGCTACGCGATGATCTCGATTACCAGCAAGTCTCCGTACGCCGTGCTTGCGCTCGCCGAGCTGGGACACATGGCGGGCTCTGACCCGGTGCCGATCGGGGAGCTGGCGCGCCGACGCGAGGTGCCGGTGCAGTTCTTGGAGCAGCTGTTCGCCGTGCTCAGGCGCGCCGGGATCATCAGCTCTCAGCGGGGCGTCAAGGGCGGCTACCGTTTCGCCCGCGAGCCCGCGAGCATCACCGTCCTTGAGATCGTCGAGCTGCTCGATGGGCCTCTCGGCCGCGACGCCGAGGGCGTGTTCGCCGATGCCGCCGCCGCCGCGCGCAAGGTGCTCGCACAGACTACGATCGCCGACGTGATCGAGCGCGAGTCGCGCGAGGCCGGCGCGAGCATGTACTACATCTGAATTGAGACCCAGCGCCCACCGAGCGCGCTCTCGACTATCTCGCCCACTATTGTCGTGGACGATATGTCCCGAATCCCGATCAACATTGCGGAACTGGTGGGGGACACGCCGCTGATCGCGCTGCCTCAGTTGCTGGACGGGCCGGTCGCAGACGGTGGTGTCGAACTGTTCGCCAAGCTCGAGTCCCACAATCCGGGCGGCTCGGTCAAGGACAGGATCGGCGTGGCGATGATCGAGGCCGCCGAGCGGGACGGCAGGATCGAGCCGGGCCGCACCACGATCGTGGAGGCGACCTCCGGCAACACCGGTATCGCGCTCGCGTTCGTGTGCGCCGCCAAGGGCTATGAGCTCGTGCTAACACTCCCACAGGGGATGAGTCGCGAGCGTGAGGGCCTGCTGCGTTTGTACGGCGCGCGCGTGAACATCACTGAGTCCTTGGGCGGGATGGGCGAGGCGGTGGCGGCTGCGCGTGCGATGGCCTCAGAGCCCGACGTGTTCCTACCTGATCAATTCTCCAACCCCGCCAACCCGGAGGTCCACCGGCGCACCACGGGCCCGGAGATCGAGCGCGCGCTGGAGGGCCGCGTGGATGTGCTGGTGGCGGGAGTCGGTACGGGTGGCACGATCACCGGCGTCGGTGGCTATCTGCGCGAACGCAACCCCGACCTGCGCATCGTCGCCGTCGAGCCCAGCGGCTCGGCCGTACTGTCGGGCGGCGTGCCCGGTCCACATCGCATCCAGGGCATCGGCGCGGGGTTCGTACCCGCCGTGCTCGACCGCGAATTGCTCGACGAGGTGATCCCCGTCTCAGACGACGACGCGATCCATACCGCTTGGGACTGTGCGCGGCGCGCGGGCGTGCTCGCCGGAATCTCCTGTGGTGCCGCGCTGTGGGGCGCGCTGCAGGTCGCCGCGCGCCCGGAGTCGCAGGGCAAGCGGATAGTCACGATCATGCCCGACTCCGGCGAGCGCTACGTTTCGCAAGCATTTTTTGCACCCTGACGCCACCCGGCATCCGTCCACGCACAACCAGTACGCGGCCGGCCCCGGTGCGGCGTCAGACTCGTCATTCCTTACCTCTTTGCACCGCATCACGCAGGGGAGGTCAAAACTACGGCGCTACGCTGTTCGCATGCCCGGCTTCAGTGTGCTCGCACTCCTCGCAAGAGAGTTGCGTCGCGACATGGACGCCGCTCGCGCCCGCGATCCCGCGGCTCGCGGTGTGGGGCAGGTGGAGATACTCACGACTTGGCCTGGCATCCACGCGCTGTTGGCTCACCGCACCGCGCACGCGCTGCACGAGGCGGGCGTGTCGTTACTGCCGCGCGCGATCTCGATGTGCTCCCGCGCGCTGACCGGGATCGAGATCCATCCCGCCGCGCAGATCGGTGAGGGCCTGTTCATCGATCATGGTGCCGGTGTCGTGATCGGCGAGACGGCCGTCATCGGCAACAATGTGACGCTGTATCAAGGGGTGACGCTCGGCGGTACCGGGTTCGCCACGGGCAAGCGCCATCCGACGGTGCAAGACAACGTCACGATCGGTTCGGGCGCGAAGCTCTTGGGGCCGATCACGATCGGTCACGGCGCGAAGATCGGCGCCAACAGCGTGGTCATCACCGACGTCCCCCCGAACTCGACGGTCGTCGGCAACCCGGGACATCCGGTGCGCGTGGATGGCCGTCGGGTGGAGGGCCCCGACGCCGACTGGATCCATCTCCCCGACCCGATCGCTGAGGCGATTCAGGCGCTGGCGAGTCGGATCGGCGCGCTGGAGCGAGCCGTGGGCGAGCTCTCCGGGGAGGAGTCGGATGCCCCGGTAGCAGAGGTCAGGCCCTTGCGTTCCGTGCGTGGACCCAACCCGGCAGGAGGATAAGCATGAAGCCAACTTTCAAAAGCCACAGCAGTTCCCGGCGTTGCGTGGTCTGCGGTCAACGTCATGACGCTCGTGTCCGGACCTCGCGAACGCAGGCGCTCGGGGCCGGATCGCTCGGCGCGCTTGCCGTCGGGGCATTCGCGTTGGGCAGCGGTGCGATCGGTGCTCTGGCGATCGGCAGGCTGGCGATCAAGCGCGGCGCGATCGGGCGTCTGCGGGTGGGAGAGCTGAGCGTCGGACGTTTGACGGTCGAAGAGCTGTCGATCGAGCGTCGCCAGTCCGAGTCGCTGAACGTGACCGAGAGTTAGCGATCGTTCACAGCGGTCGTGCCCGGCTGCGGCGTCGGATCGCTCTGGTAGACATGGCGGTTCACATGAGCCCTCATCCGTATTCAAGTCACCTCGGTAAACGCCTTGTGGTCCTGCTGGGGCTGTTCGTTGCGACAACGGTCATGGCAGCTTGCTGTCAACCGGTAAAGGCCGCGTCCGTTGAGGGCGGTAGCGCGCTGCTCGTCCCGTACATCATCAACGGACAGGAAGCCTCGATCTCTCAGTTCCCGTGGCAGGTCTATGTGGAAGGTGGTCCGTTCAAAGAAGGTGGCAGGACGTTCGCAACCTCATGCGGCGGATCGATTCTCGACTCCACCCACATCCTCACGGCAGCGCATTGTGTAGACGTCGAGGGGACGACGATTAAGCACTCCCCCGCGGCCTTTGCGGTCGTGAGCGGAGACTCGAATATCAATGAACTGTCTTCTACGATTCAGGTGGGGGGAGTCGCGAGCATCCGCACACATCCTTATTACACGGTCTCTCCGGAAATCAAGGACGACGTGGCGGTGTTGACGCTGGCATCGCCGCTCGAACTCTCCCAGGCGATGGACGCCGAGCCCATATCGCTCGTGCCGGCAGGTGCGACCCCGGCGCCCGGCACGACGCTCGGCCTCAGCGGCTATGGCAAAGAGAACGGCGCCGAAAGCGCGCAGCCGGATGGCAAACTGCACTCGACCACGCTCACCGCCCTCAGTAGCGATGCCTGTCGGAATGAGGTCGGGCTGAACTCGGCCGTACTGCTCTGCGCCGAATCGGCGAGCTCGTCGGGCTGTCAGGGAGACAGCGGCGGTCCGCTGACGGAGGGCAGTCCCGCGGTTGAGGTCGGTATCGTCGATTTCGGGGCCAAGGAATGCCCCGTCGGTCACCCGAGTGCCTTTGCAAACATCGCCGCACCTGAGATCCGCGACTTCATCGAAGGCAGCGAATCGCCCCCGGTCGCTCCGCGCCAGAGTTCACCACCGGCGATGAAATGGTTTGGGAGTTCACCGATCGCGTTCATACCGCTCACCTGCGAATCGGGCGCATGGAGCGGTTCGCCGTCGCTCACCTATACCTTCCAACTGGAAAACGCCTCCGCTCAGATTCTCCAGAGCGGCCCAGGCAATGTCTTTGCGCCCGCGGGTGGCCTGGTGGGCTCGACCGTCGTGTGCGTCGTGCAGGCGAGCAATCCCGGCGGCACCAGCACCGCCAGATCGGGGACGACGCCGGCGGTAGTGGCCGATACGACGCCGCCGAATGCCGCGATCAGGGCCCTGAAGTGCCACCTGCAGTCGTGCGTGTTGTCGTTTGCCGCGTGGGATCCCAACGGCGTCGCCGTGAGCGCGCAGCCGACCGCCTCCTACTCGATCACGGCTAAGTGTCCGAAGAGAAAAGGCAAGCACGCGTCCAAGAAGCGGGCCTGTCACATGACGAAGACGTCAAGGCTGTCGGCGAAGACGCTCTCGGCTGGCTCATTCCGTGCGAGCGCTTCCAGGCTGCCGTACGGCGAGAAGATCACGTTTGCCGTCGCGGTCGTTAATGCCGCGGGTCTGAAGGCCAGGATAGCCACCGCCCACACAACGCTGCACAAGCCCAAACCTAAGCGTCGCCGCTAACCGGTCGATCGAGACCGGGCCGGGGCCTGGGGCCTGGGGCCGGGCTCGGGCGCCGGCCGGGCACGCATCTATCCTGAGGCTGGATGCCTGACGAAGCCCAAGCGGCGCTGATCCCGAGCGAGGACCTGGATACACCTCGCCCTCCGGGCCAGCGCTCTCCCGAGGAGGAAGGGCGGATTGAGCGCCTGCTGGCTGGGTTGAACGAGCCCCAGCGCGAGGCGGTCACGCATGGGGAGGGTCCGCTGCTGATCCTGGCGGGCGCCGGCAGCGGCAAGACGCGCGTGCTGACGCACAGGATCGCATTCCTGATCTACACCGAGCAGGCGAACCCGCACGAGATCCTGGCGATTACTTTCACGAACAAGGCTGCGCAGGAGATGCGCTCGCGGGTCGAGCGTCTGCTGGGCCGGAACACGCGGGGAATGTGGCTGATGACCTTCCATGCCGCCTGTGCGCGCATCCTTCGCTCCGAGGCGGAGCGCCTGGGATACACCCGCCAGTTCACGATTTATGACCAGGCCGACGCACGGCGGTTGACGCGCCGCTGCATAGACGAGCTAGGGATCGACCCCAAGCGCTATACCCCCGCCGCGATCCACAGTCAGATCTCAGCGGCCAAGAACCGACTGCGCGCCGCCGAGGACTACCGCCAGGCGGTGGGCTCGCCGTTTGAGGAAATGGTCGCCGACGCGTATGAACTTTATGAGCGGGATCTGCTGCGGATGAACGCGATGGACTTCGACGATCTGCTGTTCCGTGCGGTGAACGTGCTGGAGCTGTACGAGGAGGTGCGCACGCGCTATGCGCGCGCGTTCAGGCACGTACTCGTGGATGAGTATCAGGACACGAACTATGCGCAGTACCGTCTCCTGCAACTGCTCGTCGGTGGCGGCAGAGCCCCGAAGCGCGGCGAGCGTGTGCAGCTGGAGGGGCATCGCAACCTGGCCGTGGTGGGGGACGACTCGCAGTGCCTGGTTGCAGGAACCATGATCACGATGGGCGATGGGAGGAGGCGACCGATCGAGGACGTGCGGGTCGGGGACAAGGTTCTCGCGGCGTATGGGAGCGGTGACTTCCGGCCAGCGGAGGTCACCCGATGTCACGAGGGCATGAAGTCAGAAGGCATCGCGGTTACGACTCGAGCCGGAAGACGGTTGGTCAGCACTGTCGACCACACCCATTTCGCCGGCTTTGTATTGGGCAGAACTCCCCAGCTGCACATGACTTATGTCATGTTGAAGAGGGGTGTTGGCTTCCGCGTTGGGACTTCCCGTACCTATACGCAGGGTCAAGTCAAGCCTGTCGTTGGCGTGCAGCTGAGGATGCGGATGGAGGGAGCTGACGCCGCATGGGTCGTGTCGGTGCACACCAGCGACGCTGAGGCTCGGGTTGCGGAGCACATACTGTCGGCGCGGTACGGGCTACCGACCCTGCCTTTCAATGCGCGACCTTCGAGCAGCGGGAGCACAGAGAGCGTGGTCGGCAGCCAGGATCTGATCGACCGTGTCTTTGCCTCTCTCGAGACAAATGCCAGTGGACGTGCACTACTTGCCGATGAGGGACTGTGCCTGCGCCACCCGCACTTCACTCCGATGGCGCACACTTCGGGAAGGCTTGGATCGGCGCGCCGACGTCGGCGCATGGTGGTGACCCTTTGTGGTGATCGCCGGGGAGCCTCACCGATGCACCGAATCGCCATGTTCGGCTACGACGCCGAGGGAAGAGAAGCGCTCCAGCGCCTTGGCCTCAATGTGCGCCCGGCCCGGCGTGGATCGGCGGGATGGCGCTACGAGTCGGCCTCGAAAGACATTGGCTCGTTGCTGTCGACGGTCGAGCGCATACGCGGTGAGCTGGACTTCCATCTTCAACTTAACGCTCGCCTGGGGCGCAATCCTGACGGCGTCGCTAATTCGCTCCCATTCATGCCTGCATCCTCGTTGAGACCGGGGATGGTCATGGTGGATGCTGACGGCAGCTTCGACGTGATCGACACAGTTGAGCGGGTGCCGCTCAAGACACCTGTCTATGACCTGGACGTCGATCGTGTCCACAATTTCGTCGCCAACGGCCTAGTTACACATAACTCGATTTACGGCTTCCGTGGCGCGGACGTGCGCAACATCCTCGACTTCCAGGACGACTTCCCCGACGCGCGGGTAGTGAAGCTCGAGCAGAACTACCGCTCGACCCAGCGCATCCTGTCGGCGGCTAACGCGGTGATCGCGAACAACCGTGGAGGCATCGCCAAGCGACTGTGGAGCGAGCGTGGCGATGGCGAACCGATACATGTGCGCGAGCTGGAGGACGAGCACGGCGAGGCGCGGTTCGTCGTTGGAGAGATCGAGCGGCTCGTCGACGAGGGCGCCTCGCGCGCGGAGATCGCGGTGCTGTACCGGACGAACGCGATGTCGCGCGTGATCGAGGACACGCTCGTGCGCCGCGAGATCGCTTATCAGGTGATCGGCGGGACGAAGTTCTACGAGCGCGCGGAGATCAAGGACGCGATCGCTTACCTGTCGTGGCTGGCGAACCCCTACGACGTGGTGGCGTTCACGCGCATCGTCAACTCCCCCCGGCGCGGTCTCGGGCGCACGTCGCTGTCGCGCATCGTCGCGCACTCCGCCACGATCGGCGTGTCGGTGTGGGAGGCGTCGGCCGAGGTCGAGCGGATCCCCGGCTTGGGGGCCGCCGCGGTGAAGTCGTTGAGGAAGTTCATGTCGACGATGACCGAACTCGCAGAGCTCGCAGAGCAGAGCGTCCCGGTCGGGGACTTGCTCGAAGCGGTGCTTTCGCGCACTGGCTATCTCGACGCGCTGGAAGCGGAGGCGCTGGGGGGCGCGGAGAAGACGATCGAAGCGCAGGGGCGCCTGGAAAACCTCGACCAGCTCGTGGAGGTCGCGCGTGAGTTCGATGCTGGTGCGAGCGAGGACGAGGACACGCTCGACCTGTTTTTGCAGCAGCTAGCGCTCGTCGCTGACGCGGACTCCCGCCGCGAGGACGACGGGCTGGTGACGCTGATGACGCTGCACAACGCTAAGGGGTTGGAGTACCCAATCGTGTTCATCGCCGGCTGCGAGGACGGCGTATTCCCGCATTCACGCGCCCTGGACGAGGGCGGGCTGGAGGAGGAGCGACGGCTGTTCTATGTCGGCGTAACCCGCGCCAAGCGCGAGCTGTACCTCGCCTACGCGCGGCGGAGATCGGTGTTCGGGCAGGCGACCTACGGTCTGCGCAGCCGCTTCGTGGACGAGATACCGGCTGAGCTGACCGACCGCGAGGAGGAGTTGGAGCTGAGCGCCGGCGCCCCGGTCGGCGCGGGTGGGCGCACGATCGGCGGGCGCTCGGCGCAGAATTGGGCGGCCTCGCGCTCCCCCGAGACGGCCCCTGCGAAGACCTATCGCATGGGCGAGGACGTCGTGCATGCGGCGTTCGGCGAGGGAGTCGTCACGGGCGTAGAGCCTGGTGGCGTGATCGTCGTGCGCTTTGCCTCCGATGGGTCCGAACGCAAGCTGATGGCCGAGTACGCGCCGGTCTCCCGCCGCTGAGAATACGATCCACTGCGTGACAGCCACGATCATCGACGGCAAGGCCATCGCCGCGCGCGTGCGGGAGGAGGTCGCCGAGGGCGTGCGTGCGTTCAACGCGCAGACCGGCCGCACGCCGGGCCTGGCGACGGTGCTCGTCGGCGACGATCCGGCGTCGGCGATCTATGTGAGTGGTAAGCAGCGGGCGAGCGCGCAGGCGGGGATGCGGGCGTTCGACGTGCGCCTGCCGGCAGACTCGACGCACGAGCAGGTCGCGGAGCGGTTGCACGAGCTGGCCGCGAACGAGGATGTGAGCGGGATCCTGCTGCAGCTGCCTGTGCCGGAGCCGCTCGACGGCCCGTCGCTGACGGAGCTGGTGCCGCCGGAGAAGGACGTGGACGGGCTGACGCCGGCGAACGCCGGCCTGCTGGCGTTGGGACGCCCCGGGCTCGTATCGGCGACGCCGCTGGGCGTGCTCGAGCTGCTGCGCCAGAGCGAGGTCGAGCTGGCGGGCGCAGAGGCGGTCGTCGTGGGGCGCTCGAACCTATTCGGCAAGCCGATGGCCCAGCTGCTGCTAGCGCGCGACGCGACCGTGACCGTGTGTCATTCGCGCACGCGCGACCTGCGCGAGGTATGCGCACGCGCGGATGTGCTGATCGCCGCGGTCGGCCACCCGCGGCTGATCGAGGGCTCGTTCGTCAAGCCGGGTGCGGTCGTGATCGACGTGGGCATGAACCGGCTGACGCCCGAGCAGGCCGGGAACAAGAGCGGGCTCGTCGGGGACGTCGACTACGCCGCCGCCGCGGAGGTCGCCTCGGCGATCACGCCGGTGCCGGGAGGCGTGGGTCCGACGACGATCGCGTTCCTATTGCGCAACACGCTGCGCGCGGCGCGAATGCAGGCGGGCCTCACATGAGCTTGCGACGTTTGCGCCTCGGCGAGCTGCTGGCGCTGGCGGGTGCGATCTGCATGATCGTCTCGCTGTTTTTGCCTTGGTATGAGAACTCGCTGGGGAAGCTCAGCGCTTGGGACACGTTCGGCCCGGCACTCGTGTTGCTGATCGCCGCGGCTGCCGCCGCGCTCGGGTTGGTGATCAGCACGATCACCGAGCGCAGCACCGCGCTGCCGGTCGCCGCGGGAGTGTGGAGCACGCTGTTTGGGTTCGTCGCCGTGATCGCGGCGGTTGTGCGGGTGCTCGAGCGTCCCGAACACGCCACGCGGCTGTGCGCCGGTGCGTGGCTGGCGCTCGCGGGCGCGATCCTGATGCTGATCGGCTCGTGGCAGTCGATGCGCGACGAACGCCCGTCGCTGTATGAGGCGGCGGAACCGCCGCCACTGCCACCACCGGATCCTCATCCGAACGGCACGGGCGCCGCGGGATAGAGCGCACCGGCGAAGTTCTCGCACCAGCAGGCGAGGGTGTAACCGTGTGTGCGCGTGTGCGCGCCGGCGGACGGGCGCTCCCGCGGGCGCCCCGTAGAATGCGCCGCGTCATGATCGACCGTGAGGAAGTCCTGCACGTCGCGCGCTTGGCGCGGCTGAAGCTGCGCGAGGAGGAGATCGAGCCGTTGGCCCGCGAGCTGTCGGCCGTGCTCGACCATGTCGCGCGCATCGGCGAGCTCGACCTGGGGGGGGTGGCGCCCACCACGCACGTGGTCGAGGTGACCGGCGCGCTGCGCGCGGATGAGCCGCGCGAGTCGCTGCCGCGCGAGGTCGCGCTCTCCCAGGCTCCAGCTGTGAGCGGCAATGGCTTCTCAGTGCCCAGCCCGCAAGCATGAGCGTCGCTGAGATCATCGAGTTGTCCGCCACGCAGGCTGCGCGGAAGATCGCCGCGGGCGAGCTGTCGGCCGATGAGTTGTTCGACGCCTACCGCGCCCGCGCGGCGGCGGACGAGCTGAATTGCTTTACCTGGGTTGCGCCCGAGCGTTCGGGCACAGAGAGCGGCAACTCGAGCACGCCCCTGGCCGGGGTACCGCTCGCGGTCAAGGACCTGTTCTGCACGGAGGGCGTGCCCAGTCAGTCGGGCTCGCGCATCCTGGAGGGGTATGAGCCCCCGTACACGGCCACGGTCGTGCGCAAGCTGCAGGCGGCGGGCGCGAGCGTTTTGGGGAAGACCAACCAGGACGAGTTCGCGATGGGCTCCTCGAACGAGAACTCGGCTTATGGGCCGGTGCTGAACCCGTGGGATCGCACGCGCGTGCCAGGAGGCTCCTCGGGCGGTAGCGCCGCGGCGGTCGCCGCGGGATTGGCGCCGTGGGCGCTGGGGACCGACACGGGCGGCTCGATTCGTCAGCCGGCGGCCCTGTGCGGGATCGTCGGGCTCAAACCGACGTACGGGTCGGTGTCCCGCTACGGGATGATCGCGTTCGCCTCCTCGCTTGATCAGGCCGGGCCGCTGACGCGCGACGTGACCGACGCGGCGCTGCTGCTCAGGCACATGGTCGGTCGCGACCCGTGCGACGCCACCTCGCTGGAGTTCCCGCATGAGATCGTGTTGCCGAGCGCTGAGCGCCTGGATGGGATCAGGCTGGGCGTGCCGGCGGAGCTGACCGGCGGCGCCGTGGGCACGGGGGCTGCCGGGGGTGGCATGGGAGTCGAGGGCGAGGGGATCGAAGCGGGCGTGCTCGACTCGTTCCGGGCTGCGCTGGAGCGCGCGGCGCAGCTGGGCGCGGAGATCGTCGAGAGCGTCAGCCTGCCTCATGCCCCGCACGCGCTGTCGGCGTACTACGTGCTCGCGCCCGCGGAGGCCTCTTCGAACTTGGCGCGGTTCGACGGGGTGCGCTACGGGCTGCGCGCTGACGGTGCGGAGGATCTGCTGGAGATGTATGAGCGCACGCGCCACGACGGGTTCGGGGCGGAGGTCAAGCGCCGGATCATGCTCGGCACCTACGCGCTGTCGGCCGGGTACTACGACGCCTACTACGGTCGCGCGCAGAAGGTGAGGACGAAGATCGCCGAGGACTTCGCGCGCGCGTTCGAGCAGGTCGACTTCATCGTCACGCCGACCGCGCCGACGGTCGCGTTCGAGCTGGGCGCGAAGACGAGCGATCCGCTGGCGATGTACCTGAACGACTACTGCACCGTGCCGATGTCGCTCGCGGGGATCCCGGCGATCTCGATCCCGTGCGGGCTCAGCGCGGGACTGCCGGTCGGATTGCAGCTGGCCGGTCCGGCGTTCAGCGAGAACCGGCTGCTGGAGGCCTCTCACGCGCTGGAGCGGGCATTCGCCTTCGACGGGAGTCCGGCCCGTGTCTGATTCCAGGCGTTATGAGCCGGTGATCGGCCTGGAGATCCACGTCCAGCTGAAGACGCGCACGAAGATGTTCTGCGGCTGCGAGCTGTCGTTCGGGGAGCCTGAGAACACGCGTACGTGCCCGGTCTGCCTGGGGTTGCCGGGTGCGCTGCCGGTGGCGAACGCGCAGGCGGTCCATCTCGGTCTGACGATCGGGCTGGCACTCGGCTCCGAGCTCGCGCCCACGTCTGTGTTTCACCGCAAGAACTACTTCTACCCGGATCTGCCGAAGGGGTATCAGATCTCCCAGTACGACCAGCCATTGTGCAAAGGCGGGAACCTGGGGGAGGTGCGCATCCACCGGGTGCACCTGGAGGACGATGCGGCGAAGCTGACGCATGTCGGCGACAGTGGGCGCATCCACGGCTCACGGGAAAGCGTTGTGGACTTCAACCGCGGTGGCACGCCGCTGGCGGAGATCGTGACCGAGCCCGATCTGCGCAGCGCTGAGCAGGCGGGCGAGTGGTTGAAGCTGCTACGCACGACGCTGCGTCAGCTCCACGTCAGCGATGTGAACATGGAGGAGGGCTCGCTGCGCTGTGACGCGAACATCTCGCTGCGCCCGGTCGGCAGCGAAGAGCTGGGGACTAAGACGGAGCTGAAGAACATGAACTCGTTCAGGTTCATCGAGCGGGGGATCAGAGCCGAGATCGCGCGCCAGGAGGAGATCCTGGGGAGCGGTGGAGCGGTCGTGCAGGAGACGCTGCACTACGACCCGGCCTCGGGCGCGATCACCTCACTGCGCAGCAAGGAGGAGGCGCACGACTACCGCTACTTCCCTGAGCCCGACCTCGTACCGGTGGCGATCGACGAGCAGATGCGCGCGCGCGCGCAGGCCGCGCTGGGAGAGCTCCCGGCGGACCGGGCGCAGCGGTATGAGCGCGAGCTGCTGCTCAGCGCGGACAGCGCGCGGCTGCTGGCGTTCAGGGCCGAGCTGGGCGACTACTTCGAGGCGGGAATCGCGGCTGGCGCAGATCCGTCGCCGCCGGCGCAGGCGCTCGCGAACTGGATCGCCAGCGACCTGTTGAGTCGCATCCCGGAGGATGCAGATCCGGCCGAGTCGCGGGTACAGGCGGGCGCGCTGGCGGCGCTCGTGGGGCTCGTGGCGGCGAAGCGGATCAGCGTCGGCGCGGGGCGGCAGGTGCTCGACAGGCTCGTGGCCGAGGGTGGCGACCCCGTGGAGATCGTGCGCTCGGAGGGCCTGGAGGCGATCGGCGAGGGAGACGAGCTGGGCGAGATCATCGCGGCGGCGCTCGCTGCCAACCCCGACGCGGCGCAGCGGATACGCGAAGGCAACGCCAAGGCGATCGGTCCGATCGTGGGGCATGTGATGCGCGAGACTAAGGGCCGGGCCGACGGCGGCGAGGTCACACGGTTGGTCCACGAGCAGTTGGAGGTCTAAACCTGACGGCCGATGGCCTACGCGGATGCGGTGTCCTCAGTCGCTCGCGTACGTAGTACGCCACGCTCCCTGCGTCCTGGCCCCGCTTGACCCTCGACCGTCAGGGGGCGCTCTTCATGTTCAACACGCATACGGCCCACATTTTGGACTGTGGGCCAAAGGCAGGATGGGCGAGGTGCGCCAATATGCTGGCCATGAACCCACCAGTGGCCAATTCGAACGCTCAGTCCTCGCGCCGGTTCGTGCTATTGCCGGAGCAGGGGGACGAGACGTCGAGTCGTGGGCCGCGGGTCCGTCGCTACCGGCTGGCGAGTGTCGGCCGGCGCTCAGGGATGAGCGCGGTGGACGTGGCAACGGATCGTATGGCTCGCGAGCTTGGCCGTCTGGGGCGTTCATGACTACCAGACCGGACATGTCTCCCAGGAAAGGTCTCTCTCCGGCTTCCCTCGGCCGGAAGTGAGCGGGGCGCAGCCGGGCGGGGTGGCGATTCCCGCCCGGCTGCACCGTTTTCGCGCGGTTGTGCGTCCAGGGGATTACCGCTCGTTGACGCCTTGGTCCGCCGATCGTCCTGCGAACCGTCTACCCTGATAGGGCGATGAGTCGCTCCTCCTCAGAGTCAGCATCTGGCAGCTCGTTCGCCCGCATGGTCGTGGCGGTGCTCGTGTTGCTCGTCGTGGGGTACTTCCTGCTGCACGTACTGATCGGCGTCGCCGTCGCGGTCGCTGGTTTCGTGCTCGTGATCGCGGCGATCGTCGCGGTCATCTGGGCCGTGCGCGTCTTGCTCTGAGAGCGAGATTGCCGAGATGGCCTACATCGTCATCGCACTGTGCTTCGGACTGGCGGGTGGGATCGTGGGCAAAATCAAGGGGAGCTCGTTCTGGCTGTGGTTCTTGATCTCGGCGGTCGTGCCGATCATCGGCTTGGCTACGGCGATCGTGTATCGCTCCGAGCGCAACGAGCTGCGCCGGGCCTGTCCGCGGTGTGGGCGGGTTACGAAGGTGTATGACGCGGTGTGCACGAAGTGCGGTTCCGAGCTCGAGTATCCGGATGTGGTGATCGCACCGGAATCGGTGGGCCCCTACCGGTCTTCGCCGCCGGCACGACCCTGAAGGGGAGGCATTGTCGCCGGGGATGGCGATGGTGCCGAGATAAGGGTGCCGAGATAAGGGAGCCCGAAGTTAGAGGCTGTCTATAAATGGTGGATGGACGCAGCCGACGCGACTAGCGCACCCGTACGCGAAAGCCCGATCGCTCGTCTGATACGCCGGGCGGGGTTCACGGGCGAGACGGACTTTGTATTGCGCGTCGTGCAGCCGGCACTGGTGGGCATGATCGACGGGACGGTCTCTTCGTTGGCGCCGATATTCGCGGCGGCGATCTCCTCGAACTCGCATACGGCTCTGCTCGTGGGCTTTGCCACCGCGCTGGGAGCGGGCGTGAGCATGGGCTGGTCGGAGGCGCTGTCGGACACGGGGGAGGAGACCGGGCGTGGATCGGCTGTCGTGCGAGGGTCGATCACCGGCGGGATGACGGCGCTGGGGGGCATCTTCCACACGCTGCCGTTCTTGATCTCAGACGTTCATAGGGCGTTGATCGTCGCTGGGTGCGTGGTCGCGGTGGAGTTGTTCGTGATCGCGTGGATCAGGAAACGGTTCCTGCATGTGTCGATGCGATCGTCGCTGCTGGTCGTGACGGTAGGCGGTGCGATCGCACTGGCCATCGGTGTAGCCATCGGCAGCTCCTGAGTGCCGGCGCCCGAGAGCTCCGAAAACCCGCTGGTAAACTGCCGATATGCGCGCGGTGGATGCAATCATGGAATGCCTGAAGGCCGAGGGCGTGGACGTCGTGTTCGGGCTGCCCGGCGGGGCAAACCTGCCGACGTATGACGCGTTCGTCAACGGCGGGATCAGGCACATCCTTGTAAGGCACGAGGCGGGTGGCGGGCATGCCGCGCAGGGCTATGCGAAGGCGACGGGCAAAGTGGGGGTTGCGTTCGCGACGAGCGGTCCGGGCGCGACGAACCTGATCACGCCGATAACGGACGCGATGATGGACTCGGTGCCGGTGGTGTTCATCACGGGGCAGGTCAGGACGGAGCTGCTTGGGACGGACGGGTTCCAGGAGGCGGACACGTTGGGGATCACGATCCCGATCGTGAAGCACTCGTTCATGATCCAGGACCCGCGGGAGATCCCGCGGGCGATCCATGAGGCCTTTCACATCGCCCGCACGGGCCGGCCCGGCCCGGTGCTGGTGGACATTCCCCAGGATCTGTCGCGGGCGGAGATCGAGTACGAGCCGGTGACGGATGTGCGGCTGCCTGGCTATCAGCCGACGATCGAGGGCAATCAGAAGCAGATTCGCCAGGCCGCGAAGGCGCTGGCGTCGGCCAGGCGCCCGGTCATCTATGCGGGCGGGGGCGTGGTGAACGCGAACGCCTCGGCGGAGCTGATCGAGCTGGCGGCGTGCGACAAGTTTCCGGTGACGTGCACGCTGATGGGTCTGGGAGCTTTTCCGGCGCCGCATGAGCAGTGGCTGGGGATGCTGGGGATGCACGGGACGCGGGCGGCGAACTATGCGATGGACGAGGCCGATCTGATCTGCGCGGTGGGCGCGCGCTTTGACGATCGGATCACGGGCAAGCTGTCGGAGTTCGCGCCGAAGGCGAAGTTCATCCACATCGATATCGATCCGGCTGAGATTTCGAAGAACGTGCCGGCGCACATCCCGATCGTGGGTGACGCGAAAAACGTGCTGGCGAAGCTGGCGGTCGAGTACCGGGCGTTGAGCGCCGATGGCGCGCGGCTGGGCGATTGGTGGCAGCGGATCGAGGGGTGGAAAGCGAAGTACCCGTTGGGGTATGAGGACTCGAGCGACAACGAGATCAAGCCGCAGTTCATGATCCAGGCGCTGTATGAGGCGACGAAGGGCGAGGCGATCGTCTCCAGCGACGTGGGTCAGCACCAGATGTGGACGGCGCAGTACTACGACTTCCCGGCGCCGCGGCGGTGGATCAACTCGGGCGGCCTCGGAACGATGGGATTCGGGCTGCCGGCGGCGATGGGCGCTGCGGTGGGCTGCCCCGATCGGCTGGTGTGCTGTGTGGCGGGGGACGGTTCGGTGCAGATGAACGCGCAGGAGCTGGCGACGTGTGCGCAGGAGAAGATCCCGATCAAGGTCTTCATCATGAACAACGGGTACCTGGGCATGGTGAGGCAGTGGCAGGAGCTCTTTTGGGACGGCAAATACAGCCACGTGGAGACGGGCGAGTTCCCGGATTTCGTGAAGCTCGCGGAGGCGTACGGCGCGACGGGGATGCGTTTTGAGGATAAGACGACGCTCGTGAAGGACATGGAACGCGCGATCGCGACGGACGGCCCGGTATTCGTGGACGTGAGGGTGACGCGCGAGGAGAACACCTATCCGATGATTCCCGCTGGTCAAGCTGCGCGCGAGATGGTTGGGTGAGCACGACCGTGGGTGAACCTGGAACGAAGGCGCCGCTGAGCCTGGAGGAGTTGCAGGCCTCCACGGGGCTGCGCACAGGGCGCAAGCACGTGTTGTCGATTCTGGTGGAGAACAAGTCGGGTGTGTTGACGCGGATTGCGGGGCTGTTCGCGCGGCGGGGCTTCAACATCGACACGTTGACGGTGGGACCGACCGACGACGAGCAGATCTCGCGGGTGACGCTGACGGTGGACGGGGCGTTGCACCCGATCGATCAGGTGACGAAGCAACTGCACAAGCTGGTGAACGTGCTGAAGATTCGCGATTTGGAGCCCGGCGACACGGTCTCGCGCGAGCTGGCGCTGTTCAAGGTCTCCGCGGACGGCGTGCAGCGGGGTGAGCTGATGCAAATCACGGAGATATTCCGCGGGAAGGTCGTGGACGTGACGAAGCGCTCGGTGATCGTCGAGGTGACGGGCACGACGGAGAAGATCGAGGCGTTCGAGGGGATGGTGCGCCCGTTCGGCCTGATTGAGATGATGCGCACTGGAGAGATAGCGATATCCCGCGGAAGGATCGAGACGTAGGAACGCGCAAGAGGATGCGGGCTTGGGTGGGTAAGCCAGAGCCGGTCCTTGCATCGGGTTGCGGTCCAAGCCGCTTACCGCAGCTGTTGACATTGCGAGAGCTTTGAAGAGCAGAGCGATAACCGAGAGGCAGCGCCCGCAGAGTCCGTTCGCGCTGAGCGAGCAAGATCGCGAACGGATGGGCGCGCGGCTGGACCTGGCGCTGCGCAGAGCTAGGCGCAGCGGTGAGCCGACGTTGGCCACGAGCACGGTGCGGCTGCCGGGTACGGTCGACCCGAGCGCGGTGGTGTGCGCGTCGCGCAGGGAGGGCGAGCCGTGGTTCGCGCTCGAGCAGCCCG
>JBAUXH010000311.1:0-1657 GCA_049584155.1 Solirubrobacteraceae bacterium | reverse complement strand
GCCCCCAAGCTGATGTGAACCTCAACAAAAACCTGATTCTTCAGGAGCTGACACCGCGACTTTCTGACTCAGTAAGAGTTTTACTGTGTCACAAATTTCTCCGCTGCGAACGAGCTGGCATTGTTCTTTGACAGCACGGGCATCGCGACAGCTGCTGGGCGAGGGCGATGATCAGGCGTCGGCGCATGGTGGCGATCGAATTTGGAATGTGGCGCTCGGTCCGCAGCGGCGGCGCCGCGGGGTCGGTAACCGTCGGGAACGGCAAGTTCTTCGAACAGCCTGGGGGGACGAGGTCCTGAGGGGGGAATCGTCTCCCGCTCGGAGACCAAGAAGCCGTAAGTCGCGATGCACATCGTGGCGTGATGGTGGAAGCCACGCCATCCTCGGCCTTCGAAATGTCCGAGCCCGACCTCCTGCTTGAGTTCCTGATAGTCGCGTTCAATGCGCCAGCGCAATTTGGCAACATCAACAAGCGCCGCAAACTCGATGTTTTCGGGCAAGGTCGAGAGCCAGTATTTGGTCGGCTCCTTCTCGCCCTCGGGCCACTCGATCAGCAACCATTCCTCCGGGCGCGGTTCGGTAAGCTTCTCGTCGCGGTGCGCCGGGCGAACGCGCAGGCAGGCGAAGCGCGAGGCGAGCGGCGCGGCGGTGCCGTCGCGCCAACTGATGGTCTGCCACGCAGACTTGGGTTGGCGTAACGCCAGCGCTTTGACGGAGAGCGGCCGATGCTTGCGGTTGCGGCGCAGCCGTGTTCCCGGCCGGCCGCGCCCTGACCGCCGCTTCTTTGCCGGCAACGGCGTGGTGCCAGGTGCCCACACCGTGGTGGTCGCGCAAATGCCGGCCGCGTACGGCATCCCGAGTGCTGTGATGCCACCCCGCAGCGCGGTGTTGTTGCCATAGCCGGCATCGAGCAACGCTACGCCGCGCGGCAGGCCTGCTTGCTGCGCCCAGCGCAACTGCTCAAGCGCGATCTGCGGCTTGGTCTGGAATTCCACCTCCTCGGGAACCCCTGCCTTGTGCCGGCGCGCGCGGTCCTGCGCCCAATCTCGCGGCAGATAAAGCTGATAGGCCACCGGCAGGCTCGCATGATGATTGGCCAGCGACAGCGATACTGCGACCTGGCAGTTGTCCTGCTTGCCAAGTTGGCCGCAATATTGCCGCGCCACCCCAACCGAATGCTGACCCTGCTTGGGAAAGCCGGTATCGTCGATGATCCAGGCCTCGATCGCACCGTGCCGCTCGATCTGTGGCAACACCATCTCGCGCACCTTGGCCAGCACCTTCTCGTCTGACCACTTTCCCTCGCCGATAAAATGCAGCAACGACTGATGCTGGGCCGCCGTGCGATGCGGCGCCGTGATCGCCGCCATCGGCTCAACGCTCTTACGCTCGCACGGCATCAGCAGGCCGGTGCAATAATGCCGCAACGGTTCCTCACGGTCCTTGTGGCCAATCACGCCCACAAGCCCCTCGACATACCCGGCAAATCGCGATTCACTGTCGTCAGTTCGTCGGTGATTCATCTCAGCCCCCAAGCTGATGTGAACCTCAACAAAAACCTGATTCTTCAGGAGCTGACACCGCGACTTTCTGACTCAGTAAGACTAACTAATTCGCTTGGCAGCCATTCCGCCCACCGCGTTGTGCAGTGCAACTT
>JBAUXH010000310.1:0-9044 GCA_049584155.1 Solirubrobacteraceae bacterium | reverse complement strand
GCGCTGTTGCGCGACACCCTGCTCGACGCGGCGCGCCGGGAGCTTGAACAGCGCGCCTGGAGCGAGGTGACGATGGCCGACGTCGCTGTCGCCGCCGGGGTCAGCCGCCAGACGCTCTACAAGGAGTTCGGTTCGCGCGAGGCGTTCGCGCAGGCGTTCGTGCTGCGCGAGGCCGACCGCTTCATCGTCGCGGTCGAGACGGCGCTGGACGCCCACCTCGACGATCCGATCGCGGCGTTGACGGCGGCGTTCGGGCTGTTCCTCACGGCGGCCGCCGAGGATCCGCTGATCCGCGCCGCGATTACCGGCACGGGGGAGATGCTGCCGTTCGTCACCACTCAGGGGCAACCGCTCGTGCAGGGTGCCGCCGAACGGCTCTCGGTGGCGATCCTCGCGCGCTGGCCGCAAGCCGCTCCCGATGACGCGGCGCTCCTGGCCGAGTGCCTGGTGCGGCTGGGGATCAGCTACGTCGCGCTCCCTGTGGGCCCCGCCGGAATGACCGCCGCCTCGATCGCACAGCTGCTCGGCCCCTACATCGAGCGCGCGCTACAGCCCTGACCCGCGCACCGTCAACACTCCGGTCGGCGGGGTCCTTGGCGGCGGTGCCAGTTTCGGAGCGTCGGACCCGCCCGGGCACGCGCGGTTTGATCGAAACTGCCGGTGCGCCGATTAGCCTTGCCGTTCGTGGAGCTCACTCCCGTTAAGCCCGACGCGGACGCGATCCTGCTCGGCGACAACCTCGAGCTGCTCCCGTGCTATGCCGACGGGTCGTTTCAGCTGATCTACATCGACCCTCCGTTTAATACCGGCCGCGCTCAGACACGCCGCGTGCTCAGCACGGTCCCCGACCCCGAGGGCGATCGCGTCGGGTTCCAGGATCGGCGCTACACCACGCGGTTGCTCGCCGAGTCCTCCTACCGCGACTCCTTCAACGACTACCTCGCGTTCCTGCACCCGCGCCTGCTGCATGCCCGCCGGCTGCTCGCGCGGGAGGGGACGTTGTACTTCCACATCGACTATCGCGAGTCCCACTACTGCCGCCTGCTGCTGGACGAGATCTTCGGCCGCGAGTGCTTTCTCAACGAGATCGTCTGGGCGTATGACTACGGCGCGCGCACGCGCCGGCGCTGGCCGCCCAAGCACGACACGATCCTCGTCTACGTCGCCGATCGCTCGGCCTATCACTTTGACTCCGAGGCGGTCGATCGCGAGCCCTACATGGCGCCCGGCCTGGTGAGCGCCGAGAAGGCCGCGCGCGGCAAGCTGCCCACGGACGTGTGGTGGCACACGATCGTGCCCACACGCGGACGCGAGAAGACCGGCTACCCGACACAAAAGCCCGAGGGCATCGTGCGGCGCATGGTCCAGGCCTCCACCCGCCCCGGCGACTGGTGTCTGGACTTCTTCGCCGGCTCGGGCACGCTCGGAGCGGTCGCCGCCGAGCTCGCTCGCCGCTACGTGCTGATCGACTCCAACCCCGAGGCCGTGCGCGTCATGCGCGCGCGCCTACGCCCCGCCGGCGAGCGCTCCGAGGGGGACTCAGCAGCGACGAGCGCCGGCGGGATCTGAACGCCGATCTCGCCGATCTCGGACCACCCGGATTTCGCTCGGGAGACGCCTCGGCTACTGTCACGGCCACACACGACCCAGGGGATGACGATGAGCGAACTGGCCAGCTACGAGCTCGACGGACCGATCGCGACGATCACGATGGATGACGGTAAGGTGAACGCGTTCTCGATCGACATGCTGAAGGCCGTGCATGCGGCGTTCGATCGGGCTGAAGGGGATGGCGCCGTCGTCGTGCTGAGCGGTCGCGAGGGCTACTTCTCGGCAGGCTTCGATCTGAAGGTCTTCTCGGCGGGAGATCCCGAGCGGGTGGTCGAGATGCTGCGCCTGGGCGCGACCCTGACCGAGCGGATGCTGTCGTTCCCGACTCCCGTCATAGCCGCCTGCTCCGGTCATGCGATCGCGGCGGGCTCGTTCGTGCTGCTGGCCGCCGACGTGCGTATCGGCGTGGACGGACCTTTCCAGATGGGTCTCAACGAGGTCAAGATCGGCCTCACGGTTCCCTGGTTTGCGATCGAGCTCGCACGCGGGCGTTTGAGCCCGGCTCACTACAATCGGGCGGTCATCACCGGTGCGATATACAGCCCGGCCGAGGGGGTGATGGCGGGCTTTCTCGACCAGGTCGTCGCTCCGCAGGAGCTACGCGCCGCGAGTCTGCAAGCAGCCGAGGCGATGGCCGCGCTCAACCTGCCTGCGCACGCCGCGACCAAGCTCCGTGCGCGTGGCGCTCAACTGACGGCGCTGCGTGCCGGTATCGACTCCGAGCTCACGGTCGCGGCCCTCACAGGGACACAGCCCCCGTCGTAGCGTTCGATGTTGGGCGCAAGGAAGTAAAGTTCGAAATCTGTGAAATATCCTTGCCTCTTGATCAACTGTTTGTTAGGGTCGTGACCCGTCCAGGCGAATACACGCTCGCCGACATCGTCACAGACCTAAGGAGGCAAGATCGATGGCCCTCATCACGATCAATGGCGTTTCGCTGGACCCGGTCGCCCACATCGCGGAGCTGCAGGCCGCGTCGCTGGAGTCCATGGACGCCGGGGACTCCAACTACATCCTGATCCAGACCGACGGGGTGCTGACGGAGGAGCAGCAGGCGCAGCTCACCGAGCTCGGCGTCGTCATCCACGAGTACGTGCCCGAGGAGACGTACATCTGCGGCTATCGGCCGAGCGACCTGCACCCGATTCGCGAGCTGCCGTTCGTGACCTGGGTGAACGTCTACCTCAAGGGCTTCAAGATCGCGCCCTCGCTGCGAGGAGACACCCCCGAAGTGAGCGCCTCGATCCTGGCGGTGGCGCCGCTGCAGACTCCCTCACGCAAGCTGCACGAGGTCGATGTCGTGTTGCACGAGGGCGTGGACGCCGGCTCTGAGGAGGTCGCCGACCAGATTGCCGCGGCGGCGGGGTTGGACCCGTCGAGCCTGCACACCGGACAGCACAAGGTACGGATGATGGTGCAGGAGAACCGGCTCGACACGCTCGCGGACCTGGATGCTGTGCGCCAGATCGAGGAGGTGCCCGAGCGTCAGCTGTTCAACAACGTCGCGAGGCCGATTCTGGCCGCGGATGTCAGCGTCAACGGAACCCAATACAGGGGCGAGGGCCAGATCGTCGCTGTGGCTGACACCGGATTCGACCGTGGCTCGACCAAAGACGTCCACCCGGCGTTCACGGGGCGCGTGGCGAAGCTGTACGCGCTCGGTAGAAAGAACCCAGCCAAGAGCGACGACCCCAACGGTCACGGAACCCACGTCGCGGGATCGGTGCTGGGGGACGGTAAATCGGCGACGATGGGCGGAGCGATCCAGGGCACCGCGCCCCGCGCCACGCTCGTACTGCAGTCGACGCTGGACTCCTCGGGTCACCTCGGCGGGCTTCCCACGGACCTCCACGATCTCTTCGAACCGCCCTACCACAACGATTCCGCGCACATCCACACGAACTCCTGGGGCGCCACCAGAGCAGGCCTCGCCTACGATGCGAGCGCGACCGAGATCGACGATGTCGTCTGGAAACACCAGGATCTCGCGATCTGCTTCGCCGCGGGCAACGAGGGGGTCGACGGGGACGGCAACGGCATCGTCGACCGCGGGTCGATCGGGTCGCAGTCCGCCGCCAAGAACTGCATCACGATCGGCGCGAGCGAGAGCGTCCGGCGCGACTTCCCGCTTACCTACGGTCAGGGGTGGCCCAGCGAATTCTCCGCCAATCCGATCTACTCCGATCATATCGCCGACAAGGCCGAGGGCATGGTCGCGTTCAGCAGCCGCGGGCCGACCAAAGAGCGCCGCATCAAGCCGGATGTCGTGGCTCCGGGGACCTGCATCCTGTCTACGCTCTCACGCGCCGTCGTGCACCCGTCGACCGAATACGGAAAATCCAGCGACAAACTGTTCTTCTTCGACAGCGGGACGAGCATGGCCACACCGCTCGTCGCCGGGTGCGTGGCGGTGCTGCGCGAGACGCTCGTCAAAAACGGCACGCCAAAGCCAAGCGCGGCACTGCTGAAGGCCCTGCTGATCAACGGCGCCGTGGAACTCGCCGGGCAGTATTCCCCTACAGAGGCCGGCGCATCGCCGAACAACAGCTCCGGCTTCGGGCGTGTAGACCTCGCGGGCTCGGTGATCATCCCCGGACCCAACCCCGACAGCGGTCTCGGCGAAGGCGGTCCCCTGAAGCAGGGCGGAGAAGACACGATCGACCTGACGATCCCCAAGCGCGCGCCCGCCGGCGAGCCACACGATCAGGGGCAGGAGGTCGACGCCCCGACGGTATCGGCCGGGGTCACGTTGAAGGTGACGCTCGTCTGGAGCGACCCCCCGGGCGCCGCGCTGCAGAACGACCTCGACCTGATCGTGCGGAGTGCGAACGGGCAGGAGCGCCACGGGAACATGGGCACCTCCAAGGCGTTCGACCGGCAGAACAACGTCGAGCAGATCGTGTGGACCGGTATCCCTCCGGGCAAAGCCGAGATAGTGATACGAGCCCACCGCATCACGCAAAACGCCCAGCCGTACGCCTACGCGTGGCGTCTGGGCTGAGAGTCGCTTTCGCGCGCAGGATCGCCGCTGGGCATATTTGCGGTTGACGCCACCTGTGGGGCCATAACCCGATGGGACTCCCGGTCAGGGACGTCGCGTCACCTCGATCCAGTCGAACCGTCCGCCGCACAGCGTCCGCCAATGAGCGGGGGGCGTAACGCGCAGCGCGTCCACATCCGGTGCCCCTGTCGGTGTGAGGAAGATTTCATGCAGGATCGCCCAGCCGCCGGCGCCCGGTGTCAGGAGCGAATCTCCGCGTGAGATCGTCAGGCGGTGGCGCCCGGCTGACAGCGTTACGCGCAGTGGAGTCAGGACCTCGGGGTTGTGCGGGTTGCCGTCCAGCTGCCCTGCGATCGAACCGATCGAGCGTCCGTCGACGCTCACGTTCGTGCTCGGCATCAGCTGCCCCTTGAGCCAGATTTCCCACTCGCCGGCATGCGGCGCCGAGAATGTGCTCTGGAGCTGACCGGCGCCCTTCATCACGAGCCCCGGGTGCGTATAGCGCCAGGTGGGATGCCGGCCGCGGGCGATCTCGACCCTCATCGCGCGCGGGGGAACCGCGGCGACGATGTGCGCGCCCTGTGCCCGGGCGATTCGCGCGAGGCGTTTGACGCGCGCACATTTGACCGGGCGTTTGCCGGAGAGACCGAGATGAACGATCGCCGCGGGTGCACCCGGCCGGCGCGCCCATACCTGATAGTAGGTCCCTTGCCAGACCAGGTGATAGGCCGACGGGGGCTCGCTGGCGGTGGGGTCGCGACGCGTGAGCACCAGCGGATAAGTCGACCACGCCCGCGGCGGGACGCGATCGAGGTCGACGGGGTAGCCGTGTCCCTCCATCAGCGCGATGCCGGCCGGTGGGTACATGAAGTCGACGCCCCCGAGATCGAGGTCGCGCAGTTGATACAGCGCGTATTCATCGAACCCCCCGTACAGCATCGGCCCGTGTCCGGCAAAGCGCGCGTCGATCGTGGCGAGCTCGTCATAGCGAGCGGTAGGGGCGAGATTGGAGCTGTGGTATTGCATCGCATCTGATGCCACCACCCCGACCACGAGCGCCAGCGCGAGCAGGGGCGCCGCGCGCAGGGCCCAGCGCGCGCGCGCCGAGCGCAGCGCCATGAACCCGCTCCACGCGAGCAGCACGATCACCGGGGAGGTGAGCAGCAGCGCCTTGGCGCCTACCCACGTGCTCGCCAGCAGTTGCAGCGCCAACCCGAGGGCGATCATCGCTGCGATCCACCATACGAGCGCGGACTCGCCTAGGTGGAAGATGCGTAGAGCGCCCAGCACGGCCGCGATCAGCGTGATCGCCACGATCGCGTAGGAGACAGGTAGCAGAGCCCCGGTCGGCACGTTCTCGTAGCTGCCCGCGAGCCAGGTTCCGAACGCCTGCACGACGTGCAACGGCGCGTGTAGGTTGCCCGGGTTGGTCGTCGTGGCGATGCCCTGTGCGACATGCACCGAGCGGGACAGGCCCGTCCATGTGCCGAGCGCACCCACGAGCACGATCGCGGCGCCCACCACGATTGCGCCGAATAGTTCGCGCGCCTGCCGCCGGCCCGCCTGGATCTCGCCGGCCGCGATCGTCGCCAGCACGAGGACCGCCGCCAGCACCCAGGCGCCGAACCCCACCCCGAGCGCGCCCACACCGCCCGCGAACACGATTGCGAACGGGATTGCGCCGGTCGCTCCCCGCCACAGCCAGCGCGGGTGCAGCACGACGAGCGCGCCCAGCGTGAGGATCATGCCCAGCGCGACGATCTCCTTTATGGATGCCACCAGCTCGTACCCGTAAACGAGCGCAGGCAAGGTGGCGGTCAGCGTGGCCAGCGCGGCCAACCCGTCGCTGAGCCCGATGCGTCGCACCAATACCCACATCGGGCCGGCGGCGATGGCGAGCATGAAGGCGTTGAACGGCTGCATCATCCAGATCAGCGGTGCGCCCAGGATGAAGGCGCTGCCGCCGAAGAGCGTGTCCGCGCCGGAGGGGTAGCCGGTGGCGTAGTAGGCGTGGAGGTACTGGCCGTAGGAGTTGCGCAGATCCAGGTGCGCGTAGTCCTGCCCGTGGCGCATCAGGTAGTCGGCGCCCAGTAGATGGAAGGCCGAGTCGTCGAGGACCCCGAAGGAGGAGAACGACGGCCGGCCCGCGAGCAGCACCGGGGCGAGCGCCACTAGGTATGCCAGGACGAGCACGGTGAGTTGCCAGCGCCACTCCCGCCACGCCCGTGCGAACGCCCGTGCCTTGGCCCACCCGAGCGTCCATCCGGCCAGCGCGAGAATCGTCAGCGCGTAGGGCGTTGCGGGCGCGGCGAAGGCCGCGTAGGTGCTCAACTGGGAGATGGCGATCAGTGCCGCTGCCCCGACCGGCGCGAGCAGCATGCCCGGCAGAAAGCTCCCGCTCAGCCGGTCGACCAGTAGACCCGCGCCCGCGAACAGTACTGTCAGCACGCACGGGTAGACGAGCGTCGAGACGGCGAACATGGAGCGTTCAGACTATTCGCTTCTTCGCTGCGCGCGGCACATGGGTGCGCGGGCGCCTGCGGGCATGCGCGGGCGTACGTCACGAGACGGTTCGCTACGGTCCTCGCATGTGTGCGGGTGAGGCCGAGTCGAATGAGTGAGGGCGAGCGGACGCGCACGCAGGGCAGGCACGTCGCGCTCCTACGCGCGGTGAACGTCGGGGGTCGTAACCGCATCGCGATGGCCGATCTGCGCGAGCTGCTGGAGGGTCTTGGGTACGGGGAGGTGCGCACTCATCTGCAGAGCGGCAACGCCGTGTTCACGGCGGCCGGAAGTTCCCCGGAGCAACTTGGGCAGGAGATCGAAGGAGCGCTCGTCGAGCGGGTCGGCCTGGGGGCGAGGGTGCTCGTGCGCACGCGGGCTGAGCTCGAGCGGGCAATAACGGCGAACCCGCTCCTGGATGTGGCCGATGGCAATCACTCGCGGCTGCTCGTCACGTTCCTCTCGCACGCGCCCGATCGCGAGGTCCTCAGCGAGCTGGCGCCGGCCGAGTTCGAGCCCGACGTGTTCGCGCTAGGCGAGCGCGAGATCTACGTCTGGTACCCGGAGGGCGTGCGCGCGACGAAGTTGAGCAATGCGTTCTGGGAGCGCCGCTTGCGGGTTGTGGCTACTGGACGTAACTGGAACACCGTCACGCGACTACTCGAGCTTATGGATGAGTAGCGCCGCTGCCTTCGCCGAGGCGCCGCACGTGGACGGGCACTCCGAAGCCATCGATCGAGGGTCATCTCATCGGCATCGGCCGGGAACAGCAGTGGGGGGCCGGCACGGCCACCGGCCCCCCACATGTCCAACCCCGGTTCAGAGGGCTCAGGTTGTGTGTGCTCAGCGCATGCGCGGGTCGACGAACACGTCGTCGATACGCGAGCTGCCCGTAAGCGCTGTGAATCGCAGCGCCGCCTGGGCGGTTCCGCCGGACAGTAGGCCACCGGCGAGCGATCCGGTGAGCATCGTCAGGGTGGGCTGCCACTCGCCGCTCAGGGCGACGGTGCCGAGCGGCAACGCGACCGTGCCGAGGGCGGTCTGATAGACGACCTGCACTAGCACGGTCGAGAGCAGCCCGGCGTTGCGCGCGAAGAAACGGAATGTGGGATAGCTGGCGTTGACGCACATGTACGGAGACTGAGCCGAGGCTCCCGCTCCGAGCGCCAGCGAATAGGCGCCGACCGTGCCCGTGGCGCCGAACGGCTCGCTGCCGGCGACACGCGCGGCGCTGCCGCTGAGCGTCCAGCCCGAGAGCGAGCCCTCGAAGTCGCCGCCAGGGGCGAGCTCGTAGGTGCTCGAGTCGCCCCACCGGGCGAACGGCTGGGTCAGCTTCGCGTCGCTGCACGCACCGGTGCTGATCAGCACCGCGCCGGCAGGAGCAGCGGAGAAGGCGGTTAGGGCGACGGTCGCGCAGGTGGAGCCCAGGGCAAGCGACAGGCTCACGCGGCGAAGCCATCGAGCGGGTGTGAAAAGGGACGGATGAGAGAACACAAGTAGCCTCCGTGCTTGACTGGCGGCCGAGCCATCTCGTGTTCGAGACCTCTAACTTTGCGTCCCCGCCTCGCGACGGGTTTGCCCTTTTCAGTTTTGGTTGACGTCCTGTCTGCGCGGCAGCATGCACGAACGGCCGTCGCCGCGGAAGCGTTTTGGACGCGTGTCGTAGGTTCGGGTCGCCCGACGGCCCCTAATATTCCAACTGCGGATATTTGCGGCTGAAATCGGAGACGAAATCGGCGGATTGCTCGGCTCACCGCTCGCGCGTGACGATAGGCGTCGTGGTAGCGGTCAGATGTCCACGCACGCCTACATCGAATCCGAGCGCGTGCGCGAGTCCTTCGCGGATCGCGCGCGGCGCATGGCGCCCGCGGAGCTGCGCGCGGAGCTGTGGGTCGGCGGCGCCTTTCTGATCGCCGCCACGGCGCTGCTC
>JBAUXH010000309.1:0-46385 GCA_049584155.1 Solirubrobacteraceae bacterium | reverse complement strand
GACCTCGAGCTCGACACGCGCGGAGGCTCGCCCTTGCCCGAGGCCCGCTCGCGCATGTCGGGCCTGGATGAAGAGACGCTTGCGCTGCGCGCGATCGAGGCTATAACCGCAGGGCGCTGAGTCTCGGCCGGTCTGGCCGAGCGGTCACGGTAAGGGTCTAGGAGGGGGAGGAGCCGGCGAGCGTGCGGGCGGCGCGCGACTTGCGCCGGGCGCCCGTGTGCTTGTGCATCGCGCCACGCTTGACGGCCTTGTCGATCGTGCTCACGAGCCTGCGATGCTCGCTCGCGGCCGTCTCGCCATCGCCGCTCTGCACCGCCGCCTCGAGGTGGCGGAAGTAGGTCTTGATCGCCGAGGTGTACTGGCGATTCTCCAGTCGCTCGCGCTCGGAGCGCAGGATGCGCTTCTTCTGTGAATGAATGTTGGCCATCGTGTGAGCGCCGTACTATAGCGAGCCTTGTCCACGATCCCACCAGAGCCGCCGGCGGATCCGCGGGTCGAGTTCGTAGGCATACCCGATGCGAGCTTTGGGGAGGAATACGGGGGGCTCGGCCAGCCCGAGCCCGAGCAGGTGGCGGGAGAGGGCGGTGGAGGCGGACCGGCCGGTGGGGGGGAGCGCGTAGCGCGCAACACCGCGATCGTCTCGTTCGCGACGGGCATCTCGCGCGTGGCGGGGCTCGGGCGGGAAGTCGTCGCCGCGAGCTTCTTCGGCACGGGCGGTCCCGCCTCGGCCTTCACGATCGCCTTCCAGATCCCCAACCTGGTGAGCAACCTGTTCGCCAACGCGGCGCTGTCGGCGGCTTTCGTGCCCGTCTTCACCGAACTGCTCCAGCAGGGACGCAAGCGTGAGGCGTTCCGGCTGGCCTCGACGCTGTTCTGGATCATCCTGATCGTCCTCGGGGCGATCTCCGCCGTGTTCATCCTGGCGGCCGGCCTGATCATGCCGCTGTTCACCGGGCCGACGTTCACCGCTCCGCTGGACGCCTTCACGATCGGCTTCTCGCAGATCCTCTTCCCGGTCGTGCTGCTGATCGGTCTGACGGGCCTGTTCGTGGGGATCCTGCAGTCCTACGAACACTTCACGATCCCCGCGATCGCGCCGGCGGTGTGGAACCTTGTGATCATCGTCCTGCTCGTCGTGCTGCGCCCGCACTTTCACGGCGGCTATGAAAACGGCGATCAGGTGTACGCGTATGCGATCGCAATCCTCGCGGCGACGTTCGTGCAGACGCTGATGGTGTTCGCGGCGCTGCGCCGGATCGACTTCCGCCTGCAGTTCTCGATCGATTGGCACGACCCGCGCATCCGCCAGGTGTTCACGCTGATGCTCCCGGTCACGATCGGCCTTGGCATCGTCAACCTCGACCAGCTGATCAACTCGGTGTTCGGGACGCTTGTCGACAAGGAAGCCCCGCGCGCGATCGACAACGCCTTTCGTATCTACATGCTCCCGCAGGGCCTCTTCAGCGTGGCGGTCGCCACCGTGCTGTTCCCGACGCTGAGCCGCATGGCCGCCCGCCACGACGTGCGCAACATGCGCCGCACGATCGGCATCGGTATGCGCCAGATCAACCTGCTGCTGATCCCCTCCGCGGTGTTTATGCTCGTGCTCACCACCCCGATCGTGCGTCTCGTGTTCGAACGCGGGCAGTTCAACGCGACCTCCACGAGCCTCGTATCCGAAGCGCTCTTCTGGTTCGCCTTCAGCCTCCCCTTCGGTGGACTGAACCTGCTGCTGACGCGCGTATTCTTCTCGGTGCAGCGCCCGTGGATCCCGACGCGCCTGGCGGCGCTGAACATCGTCGTGGACATCGTCGTCTCGATCGGCCTCTACAAGCCACTGGGGATCGCCGGGCTGATCATCGGCACGGTCGCCGCCAATGCGGTGATGACCGCGCTGCAGTTTCACCGTCTGCGCATCGGCTTCAACGGCAGCCTCGAAGGCGCCCAGACGACGATGATCACCGCGCGGATTCTGGTGGCCTCCGCGCTGCTGGGCGCCGTCTCCTGGGTCGTCTGGACCGTGTGCAACCGGATCTTCGGCGCCTCGCTGCCCGCGCAGATCGTCAGCGTGGGCGGGGCCGCCGCGGCGGGGCTGTTCGTCTACGCGCGCGCGGTTCTGGCGATGCACATCCCCGAGGCTCACCAGGTTAACCGTCTGATCCGCACGCAGTTCGGGCGGGCTTAGGCTCGCCGATCCGCCTGGCAAACTCTTGGCGATGTCCTCCATCGAAGAGTTCTTGGCCAAAGTCGAGCAACGTCGCTCGATGACGGGCGCGTCCCTCGACCCGAAGGCGCGCGGCGCGTGGAGCCAGTTCTTCACGCCGCGCGCCTCGGCGGACCTGTTGGCCTCGATGGCACCGCTTCCCAAGACAGGAGATTGGCGGCTCATCGATCCTGGCGCTGGGGTCGGCTCGCTAACGGCAGCTCTTGTTGCTCGCTGGCTCACGGAGACCGAGCTACCAACCATGTCGGTTCTTGCCTACGAGATCGATCCTAGGTTGGTGGAACCACTCGAAGCCACTCTGGCGGAAGCTCGGTCTCTTGCTGCAACGGTCGAACGCAAGCTGCATACGACTGTCCGCGACGAGAACTTCGTACTCAACCCTCCCGCAACGGGCGCAGGCAACATCCTGCTTATGAACCCGCCCTATAAGAAGCTCAGCGTTGATAGCGAAGAGCGTGCCGCTCTGCTGTGCGGCGAGCGCCCCGTCCGTGTCACCAACATGTACGCAGCCTTCCTGGTCCGTGCCGTGCGGGCTCTTGCTTCCGGCGACGGGCTGGTGGCCATCACTCCACGTTCGTTTGCCAATGGGCCGTACTTCAAGGATCTGCGCTCTGAGCTCCTGGAGAGGGCCAGCTTTCGTCGCATCCATGTCTTCGAGGCTCGCGACCGTGTCTTTTCTGACGCCGATGTCCTTCAGGAGAACCTCATCTTCTCAATGCGGCTCGACACCTCCCCGACCGATATCGTCATTACCACCAGCCGAGATGCTGTAGACGACGCGAGCGTCGTTATTCGTGATCATGACCAGGTAGTTCACCCGGACGATCCTCAGCTCTTCATCCGTCTTCCGCTGGACGAGGACGCCCTATCTCTCGCCGGGCGAATGGCTGGAATGCCCTGCATACTTTCAGAACTTGGCTGCAATGTCAGCACCGGGAGAGTCGTTGACTTCCGTGCTAAGGAGCAGCTGCGTATGGCGCCTGGCAAGGACACCGTTCCATTGATCTACCCACAGAATCTGCGTGCTGGAGTAATCGAGTGGCCGATCGTCACCCGCAAGCCCCAAGCACTGTGCCTCAACGCTGTCACGACTAATCTGCTGCTGCCCAATGAGCACTACGTCGTGGTAAAGCGCTTCAGCTCGAAGGAGGAGCCGCGACGCGTGGTTGCAGCCGTCGCTACTCCAGATGCGTTCGGTCAAGCCGAGGCCGTCGCCTATGAGAACCACCTCAATGTCTTCCATACTGCCAATCGCGGCCTAGATCCAGAGTTCGCCGCGGGACTCGCTGCATATCTGAATTCGCGTTTTGTCGACGGATACATACGTCAATTCAACGGTCACACTCAGATTAATGCCACCGACCTTCGTGAGCTGCGGTATCCGACAATCGCGCAACTCTGCATGCTCGGGCTTGCGGCGGATGAGCTCAGAGATCCCACCGATCCCGACGAGCTCGGTTACTTGGTGGACTCGGTAGTTGCCCAGTCAGACGAAGAGACACTTGTGGCCGTAGCATGACCAGCACCCGCGACGAGCTCGTTCAGCAAGCACGCGACGCACTCGCGGAACTTGGTTTCGATAAAGCACGTAGTAATGAGCGTTCGGCATTGACGTTGCTCAGCCTCCTCGGTCTACGTCCGGGCAATTCATGGGCCGATGCTACCCGCGATCTGCATGGAGTCACGCCGCTGATAAATTGGATGGCCGAGCATCTTGACAAGCGCTACGCACCTAACTCACGCGAGACTGTGCGTCGTCAGACATTGCACCAATTTGTCGACGCTGCACTGGTCGTACTCAATCCTGACGACCTATCGCGGCCGGTCAACAGCGGGAAGAACGTTTATCAGATAGATGAGCGTGCCTTTGCTCTTCTGCGACAGTTCGGTACACCCCAATGGGAGACGGATCTGCCACTGTATCTTGAGCAACGCCCAGGGCAGCAGGCGGCCTATGCTGCCGCACGCGATCAAGCTATGATCCCCGTCATACTGCCCAATGGCACAGAGATAAAGCTGACTCCCGGTGGGCAGAACGTCCTGATTCGCGACATTCTCGAGCAGTTCTGTCCGCGTTGGACTCCGGGCGGGCGTGTGCTCTATGTCGGGGACGCCGGAAAGAATACTCCAATTTACGATATAGAAAGCTTTGCTCAAGATGGAGTTGTGCTCGACAAACACGGCAAGCTTCCAGATCTCGTGGTCAATCTTCCTAGTCGCGACTGGTTTGTCCTCATAGAGGCCGCAGGTTCACATGGTCCAGTCGATAGCAAGCGCCACGCGGAGCTTAAAGCGCTCTTTGCCGGCAGTCTCGCCGGCTTGGTATACGTCTCCTGTTTCACATCTCGCGTCGAAATGCGTAAATACCTGGCCGACATCGCATGGGAGACCGAGGTCTGGTGCGCAGATAACCCCAGCCATCTCATTCACTTCAATGGCGAGCGTTTTCTCGGACCGTACTAGCAGGGTGCTTGGTACCGGACCGACGGATTCTGTCCAGAAGCGTTTGGCTTGCTTGGATTCACTCGTCTTGTGTCGATTCCAGGCGGATTTGTTGCTCACCGGGACCCCTTATAGGCAGTCAGTCACGCGGCTGAAGACACCTTGCAACGCCGAGTGATGGCACGCAGAACTGTCGTAGTGCACCATGAAGCCGGACGGGCCAATGACCCGCCCGGCTGCATCCGAACATAGATCGCCGCTTACTACTTACGTCCCAGGACTATGTGTCTTGCCTGGGCGGCGTGACACTCTCGACACCTGGACAGGCCGCCGGCCCGAGGGTCGGCGCGTAGCCGCGGCTGAATGAATCCTTGTCGAGTTGGCGATCCGCCGGACCATGAAGGCTAGCGGGTCCGGGCTTCGGCTGAGGAGTGCGCGGGCCGGGGGCGCTTGACTCGCGATGCCGTGCTCAACCCGACCGTCTGGACCCGCCACCATCTATCGTGACGCGGGCTCATGGACCAATCTTGCATCCGCAACTTCTCGATCATCGCCCACATCGACCACGGCAAGTCGACGCTGGCCGACCGCATCCTGGAGCTGACACACACCGTGGCGGCGCGGGAGATGCGCGCGCAGGTGCTGGACTCGATGGATCTGGAGCGCGAGCGGGGGATCACGATCAAGGCGCAGGCGGTGCGGGTTATGTATACGGCGAAGGATGGGGAGAGCTATCAGCTGCACCTGATCGACACGCCGGGGCACGTGGACTTCACGTATGAGGTGTCGCGCTCGCTGGCGGCGTGCGAGGGGGCTTTGCTGGTTGTGGACGCGGCGCAGGGCGTGGAGGCACAGACGGTGGCGAACACGTATCTGGCGGTGGAGTCGGGGCTGGAGCTGATCCCGTGCCTGAACAAGCTCGATTTGCCGGGTGCGGAGCCCGAGCGGGTGGGGGGCGAAGTCGCGGAGCTGATCGGCGAGCCGGCGGAGTCGATCCTGCGGATCAGCGGCAAGACGGGCGATGGTGTGCCCGCCGTGCTGGAGGAGCTGATCGCGCGCGTGCCACCGCCCTCGGGCGATCCGCAGGCGCCGCCGCGGGCGCTGATATTCGACTCGGAGTTCGACCAGTACCGCGGCGTGATCGCTTACATCCGCGTGGTGGACGGGGTGTTCGAGAAGGGCGAGCTGATCCGCGCGATGGCGACGGGGACGGAGGCGGAGATCGACGACATCGGCTGCTTCTCGCCGCGGATGGTGCCCACCGAGCGCCTGGCGGCGGGCGAGGTGGGGTACTTGATCACGGGCATCAAGGACGTGACGCAGCTGCGCGTGGGAGACACGCTGACGACGCGCGCCAGGGGGGGTGGCGGCACGGGGAGCCGCGCGGGCGAGGCGAGCGAGCCGTTGCCGGGGTATCGGGAGGTCAAACCGATGGTGTTCTGCGGCCTCTTCCCGATCGACTCAGATCGCTACCCGGACCTGCGCGACGCGCTGGAAAAGCTGACGCTGAACGACGCGGCGCTGTCGTGGGAGCCGGAGACTTCGGATGCGCTGGGGTTCGGGTTCCGCTGCGGGTTCCTGGGATTGCTGCACATGGACATCGTGAAAGAGCGGTTGGAACGCGAGTACGACCTGGAGCTGCTGGCGACGATGCCTTCGGTGGAGTTCGACGTGACGTTGACGAACGGCGAGGAGAGCGAGGTGCACAACCCCTCGGACATGCCAGATCCGGGCACGATCGAGGAGATTCGCGAGCCGTTCATCAAGGCGCAGGTGATCGCGCCGAAAGAGTATGTGGGGGCGATCATGGAGCTCTGCCAGGAACGCCGGGGCGAGCACGTGGGCATGCATTACCTCTCGTCGGAGCGGGTGCAGATGACCTATGACCTGCCGCTGGCGGAAATCGTGCTGGACTTCTTCGACCAGCTGAAGTCGCGCACGCGTGGGTACGCCTCGCTGGACTACGAGCTGAGCGGCGTGCGCCCGTCGGATCTGGTGAAGCTCGACGTGCTGCTCGCGGGCGACCCGGTGGATGCGCTGTCGATGGTGGTGCATCGCGAGAAGGCGTATGAGATGGGGCGCACGCTGACGGAGAAGCTGCGCAAGCGGATTCCGCGCCAGCAGTACGACGTGCCGATCCAGGCGGCGATCGGCTCGCATGTGATCGCGCGGGAGACCGTGAAAGCGTTTCGCAAGGACGTGATCGCGGGGTGCTACGGGGGGGACATTACGCGCAAGAAAAAGCTGCTGGCCAAACAGAAGGAGGGGAAGAAGCGGATGAAGCAGGTCGGCCGCATCGAGGTACCCCAGGAGGCGTTCCTGGCGGTGCTGGAGCTGGGCGAGGAGTAGCGCCTCTCCGGCCGCGGCCTTGACGCTCCGGCGCTGACTCCCGCGCCCGTCGGCCGCCGTTTGTGCCCAGTGCCGTCGTACTGCTGCGAGTGCTGCGTCCCGGTGCGCGGGGTGGGTCGGTTGAGGGGGTGTGCGCCCGGATACGCTCAGCGAACGCCGCCGGTTATATCTGCTGGCGCGGGTGATCGTCTCGCGTTACTACCGCCGCCCGCTGACGCTCGCGGCGGTCGCTGAGGCGCTGTCGACCTCTCCGCGGAAGCTGCAGCGCGCTTACGAGCAGTTCGGCAGTTCGTTTCAGGAGGACTTGTACGCGCGGCGGATGACGGTCGCGGCGCAGCTGTTGAGCGAGCAGCGGTCGATCCCGGTCGGCGACGTGGGGCGGCTGGTGGGATATCCGAGCTCATACTTCGCGCGGGCGTTTCGCCGCCGCTATGGACTCTCGCCGGCGCTGTTTCGTAATCGCGCGCTGAGACACGCGGCGAGGGGTGCTACGCGTGGACGTGCGGGCTCACCACCACGTCGGTCGCAGCTGACTCAGCGCCAACCGAGGTCTCTTGCGCGCCGTCCTGATCCACTGGCTCGACCCCGGGCAAGATGACGCGCATCAGCGTGCCGCCGCCGGGGGGAGGCTCGGCGGCGACGGTCCCGCCGTGCTGGGTGACGACCTGCCTGACGATCGCGAGCCCCAGCCCCGAGCCGGGGCGCCCGCGTGCCTCGGCGCCGCGGTAGAAGCGGTCGAAGACGTGGGGCAGATCCTCGGCGGAGATCCCGTGGCCGTGGTCGCGAACGGTGAGCTGGCCGCCATGGAGCTCGATCTCGACGGGCTCGCCGGGAGGGCTGTACTTGATCGCGTTGTCGATGAGGTTCGCGACGGCGCGATCGAGGCGAGCGGCGACGCCGGTGAGGAGGACCGGGTCGAGGTTCGCTTGCAGGGGCGTCGCCGGGAAGTTGCGCTGGGCGCGCGCGAGTGACTCGGCGATGACGATGTCCAGGCGCACGTCCTCGACGTCGGCGCTCTGTTGCTCGCCGCGGGCGAGGTCGATGAGGTCGTTCATCAGCAGCGTGAGCTCGCCGATCTGCTCGACTACGTCATCCAGTAGACGCTCGCGCTCGGGGCCGTCCATGTCGGGAGCGTGTTGGAGGATCTCGATGTTCGTGCGCAGGCTCGTGACGGGTGTGCGTAGCTCGTGCGAGGCGTCGGCGACGAGCTGGCGTTGGGCGTGCACGGAGGCGTCGAGCGCTGACATCGAGACCTCGAGCGCGTCGAGCATCGCGTTGAAGCTGATCGCCAGACGCCCGATCTCGTCATCGCCGGTTGGTGCGATACGCCCGGACAGGTCTTGCGTCTCGGCGACGTGCTCGGCCGCTCGCGTGAGTCGCCTGACCGGTTGCACGGCTGCGCGGGCGACTAGTTGCCCGAGCAGCGCCGCGAGCAGGATCCCGCCGAGCGAGAGCAGGACGAGGATCAGGCGCAGGTGGCTGAGTAGTTCGTTGACTTCGCTCAGCGGCTGGGCGAACTGCACGACGCGTCCGGGCGCGAGATGCTCGGCGAGGATACGCAGCGTCAGACCGTTGACGGTGGCGTCGCGAAAGAAGTCCTCGCCTTTGCCGGCGGCCAAGGCGCGCGTGCGCGCATCGACGGGCAGCGTGACGTTCTTGGCGCCGGAGCGGAACAGGACCTTGCCGGCGGTGTCGACGAGTTGCTGATAGCCGCGTACCTGGTTGGGGCGCGGTGAGACGTTGCCGAGCCTCTCGGCCGGCTGTTGCGGGCCGCTTTCGAAGAGCTGCTGCGCGGAGGCGCTGCGCCCGGCGAGCGCGTCGAGCAGGCGGTCGCTGTGGCGTCGTGCGGGGTGGCGCTCGATCAGGCGCAGGTTGTCGACGCGATTGTGCAGCTGTGCGTCGACCTGTCCGTGGAGCTCGTTGGAGGTGAGGACGTATACGAGTACGGAGGCGAGCACGACCGCGATGGCGACTGCGGCGGAGGACGCGAGCGTGATACGCCGGCGAAAGCTCATGGCGCGCGCAATACGTAGCCGACCCCGCGGACCGTCTGCAAGAGGCGCGGCTCCTCGCTGGACTCGGTCTTGCGGCGTAGGTAGCCCATGTAGACGCCGAGCGAGTTGGAGGTCGCGCCGAAGTCATAGCCCCAGACGTGTTCGAAGATGGCCGAGCGCGTGAGCACCTGGCGGGGGTGGCGCAGGAACATCTCCAGCAGCAGGAACTCGGTGCGGGTCAGGGACAGCAGCCGATCGCCGCGCCAGGCTTCGTGGGCGAGCCGGTCCAGGCGCAGGTCCTCGAAGGCGAGCGTGCTCTCATGCTCGTCGTCGTCCTCGTCGCCAGCGCGGCGCAGCAGCGCGCGTACGCGGGCGAGTAGCTCGCGCAGCGCGAATGGCTTGACCAGGTAGTCGTCGGCGCCGGCGTCTAGTCCGGCGACGCGATCGTCGATCTCTTCGCGCGCGGTGAGCATCAGTACGGGCGTGCGGTCGCCGCCCTCGCGCAGGCGTCGGCAGACCTCGAGGCCGTCGATGTGGGGCATGGCGACGTCGAGGATCACTGCCTCGTAGGGGTCTGAGTCGAGCCGTTCGAGCGCCTGGCGCCCGTCCATCGCCTGGGCGACGGTGTAGTGCTCTAGCGTGAGGGCGCGTGAGAGCGCGCTCTGTACCGCGGGCTCGTCGTCGACGACGAGGATGCGAGCGAGTTGCTCGGCCATGAGGTGATTAAAGCGGAGAGGATGCCCAAGATCGTCGATCGGGACCGTAACGAAGAAGATGTCTCGGCTGGTGGGGCCACGGATTCCGCCGCTGTGATGGCGGCGCACTCGCGGAAGCTGCGCAACAGCCTGATCGGGTTGGCGATCTTTTTCGCGTTGGTCGCGGCGCTGTTGCTGTCGGTGCCGGGGCTACGCGCGGCGGCCGATCGCATCGGCGACGCGCGCCTGGGCTGGGTGGCGGCGGGGATCGGGCTAGAGCTGGCCTCGTGCGCGGGATATGTGGTGCTGTTTGGGCTCGTGTTCGGGATGCTCGGGCGGCGCCTTTACTCGCGCCTGTCGCTGTCGGAGTTGGCGGTCAACTCGGTCGTGTCGGTTAGCGGCCTGGCGGGGATCGCGCTGGGGGCGTGGGTGCTGCGCAGTAAGGGCGTGTCGGTGCAGCGGATCGCGAAGCGCTCGGTGCTGATCTTCGTGTTGACGAGTGCTGTGAACGTGAGCGCGACGGCGCTGATCGGCGTGCCGATGTGGCTGGGTCTGCTGCCGGGCTCGCGCAATCCGTTGCTGACGCTGCTGCCGGCGCTGGCGGCGATGGCGACGATCGCGGGGACGATCGCGTTGGCGGAGTGGGCGCGCCGGGGCGCGGCCCGCCGTATTCGCACGCGTGGGCGGATGTATGTCGCTTTGGTTGCGCTGAGCGGCGGCGTGGGCGACGCGGTCGAGCTGATCCGTGCGCGCCGGGACTGGCGGTTGCTGGGGGCGGTGGGGTACTGCCTGTTTGACATCGGGGCGCTGTATGCGTGCCTGCTCGCCTACGGCCCGGCCCCGTCGTGGTGGGTGGTGGCGATGGCCTATCTGGTGGGCATGCTCGCCAACTCGCTGCCGATCCCGGCGGGGCTGATCGCGGTCGAAGGGGGGCTGTTCGCGATGCTGCTGGCGTTTGGGGTACGTCCGGGCTCGCTGGTGCTGGCGGCGGTCGTGACTTACCGGGCGATCTCACTGTGGGTTCCGGCGCTGATCGGCTCGGCGGCGTTCCTCAGCCTCCGCCGCGAGTTGTCGCGTCCGCTCGCGCCCGCGATCCGGGGCTAGTGAGGCGCTTGAGGCTGCTCGCGAAGGCGACCTCGGCGGCGGCGGTCTGGCAGGCATGCCCGGGCAGGTGGGCCATGGCGCGCCGAAGGCTGGGTTCCTGTCCACCGTAGAGCCCGGGACAGTAGACGGGTGGGGGCAGTGGGCGGGTGGCGGAGCCGGCGGCGTTGAGCGGGCGCAGTTGCAGCGCGGCCGCACGCGCGCGGGAGTAGGTATCGGAGAAGATGTCGATCGCGAGGCGGCCGCTGTAGAGCTCGATCGAGCGACCTTCGTCATACACGGTGGCGGGTACGCCGCGAATGAGCATGTTGCGTTGCGGGCCGAGGGCGGCGTTGGAGTGCAGCCGGTAGATCACGGTCGTGACCTGCAGCGGCAGCTGACAGGAGCCGCCGCCGCCGAAGACGCCGTGACCGCGGGCGCAGTCGCCGTAGTAGACGCTGTCGCCGACGGAGATGTTGTAGCTCTTGCGCCCGTCGGCGGCGACGAGCGGTTCGCCCTGGAAGGTGGGGCCGGCCCAGTAGATGCGGTAGTAGGGGAAGGTTTGTGCTTCGGCGAGCTCGCTTGAGCCGATCGGACCGGGGTGGCTGGTTGTGCCGCAGCCGCCGCAGAGCAGCGTCATGGCGGCGGCGCACAACAGCGCCAAACCGGTGGTTGCTCGTGATGTCGGTGTCCTCGTCATGATCTGCGCGTGTCGTATAGGGCCATTATCGACGCTACTTCACGTCCGGCGGCCGGTTCTAACGGGCATGGGTCGGGGCTCGGTGGGGTAGCACCCCGAGCGCCGGCCTATAAGCGCCGCGCCGCGCGGGTGCCGGTCGCGGTGGGGGTGGCTGCGGGGTTGCTGGTGCTGTGGTTGCTGGTCGATCCGCGCACGCCCGATCTGGCGGCGCAGGTGTATCGACTGGGGCTGTATGAACGCGCGGGGCTGAGCGTATTTGACGAGCACTGGTATGCGGGGCACGCGCTGCCTGGCTACAGCCTGTTGTTCGGGCCGCTCGCGTCGTTGATCGGGATGCGGGCGCTGGCGGTGGTGTCGGTGCTGGTGTCGGTGGGGCTGTTTGAACGGATTGTGCTGGGCGTATACGGCGATGAGGCGTGTGTGCGCTGGGGGGCGTGCCTGTTTGCGGTGGCGGCCGTGGGGGACGTGTGGAGTGGACGGCTGACGTTTGCGTTGGGGGTGACGTTGGCGTTGGCGAGCGTGTATGCGCTGAGCCGCGAACGGCTGCTGGTGGCGGCGCTGGCGGCGGGGTTGTGCGCGGCGGCGAGCCCGGTCGCGGGCGTGTTGTTGGCGCTGGCTGGGCTGTCGTATGCGCTTGCGCGACGCGAGCCGATGGTGTTGCTCGCGGTTGGCGCGCCGGTGGCGCTGGTGGTGGGGTCGGTGCGGGCGTTGTTTGCGGAAGGTGGGTATGAGCCGTATCCGACGACGTCGCTGGTGGCTACGGCGATCGTCGTGTGCTTGTTTTTGTGGGCACTGCCGCGGGGCGAGCGCAATCGGGTGGTGCGGGTCGGGGCGGTCGTGTATCTGCTCGCATGTCTGCTGTGCGTCGCGGTGCAGACGCCGATGGGCAGCAACATCGAGCGCTACGGGGTGCTGCTCGCGGGGCCGCTGCTGCTGTGTGGGCTCGCCGGGGAAGAGCGGCAGGCGGGCGATTGGCGGGGAGGTCGACGGGGGCGGGGCGCAAGTAGGCGGATGGCGTACGCGAAGCCGATCGTCGTGGGGGTGGCGGTGTGTGTGGCGATGGCGTGGACGGTGTGGGGACCGGTGCGCGAGACGCGGGCGGTCGCGGGTTCGCCGGCGACGCGGGCGTCGTACTACGCGCCGGTCGAGCGCTATCTGAGGGAGCACGGGGCGGGGGTGGAGCGGGTGGAGGTGCCGCTGACGCGCTCGCACTGGGAGGCGGCGATGTTGGCGCCGAGCGTGTCGCTGGCGCGGGGGTGGGAGAAGCAGTTGGAAGAGCGCTATGACTCGGCGTTGCTCGGTGCGGGGTTGACCGCGGCGGGGTATCGCGCGTGGCTGCAGCAGGAGGCGGTCGCCTATGTGGCGTTGCCGGACGTGCCGCTGGACCCGTCGAGCGCGCGGGAGGGGCGATTGATCCGCGGCGGGCTGGCGTATTTGAAGCCGGTGTGGGCGAATGGGCACTGGCGGGTATATGCGGTCGGCGAAGCGAGGCCGCTAGTGGAGGGAGCGGGACGGGTGACGGCGTTGGGGAGCGATACGTTTGCGGTGTATGCGGATGCACCGGGGAGATTGCTGGTGCGCGTGCATTACACCCGCTACGACACGGTTCTTGCGGGGCACGGTTGCGTGGCGAGCGCGCCGGGGGGTTGGACGTCCGTGCGGGCCGGCGCGCGGGGTGAGATCGTGGTGGGCGCGCGGTTCTCGTTGGGTCGGGCACTGGGGCTGGACGGCGTCTGTCATTGAGGTGCGGGAGCAACGGGTTCGGGCTCGTGGGGGCGATGGTGCGGGCGGCTGCGAACGGATCCCGCATGCGCTCAGCCCGTCGCGGTGACGCCCGGCGCCAAAGAGCGTGCTTAGCGCGGGGCGAGGCCTAGTGGGGCGCGAGGCCGTAGAGGCCGGTGTAGCCGGTGAGGTAGATGTCCTGCCCGTCGCTGATGACGGGGTCGAAGGAGCCGGTGTGCATCTGGAAGACGATGCGCCCGGTGGAGATGCCGAGGCCGTAGGTGCGGTGGGTGGCGAGGTCGGCGAAGTAGACGACGCGCCCGACGACGGTGGCCGAGCCGGAGATGCGCCCGCCGGGATGAAAGCGCCACTCGATGTGCCCGGAGCGGGCGTTGAGGGCGTAGAAGGTGCCGTCGTAGGAGCCGACGTAGACGGTGGGGCCGAGGCCGGGGGCGTTGGCGATGGCGGGAGAGGCGTAGACGTAGGCGCCGGTCTGTACGGCCCAGTCGAGATGGCCGCTGGAGGCGTCGTAGGCGTAGACGCGCCCGTCGGTGTTGCCGAGGAAGACGCGCCCGTACATGACGGCGGCGGTGGAGTAGAAGGTGCCGCTGCCGAGCAGGGCGCCACCGGAGCCGCTGCTCCAGAAGCGCTGTCCGGTGCGCTCTGAGAGCGCCTGGAGGTGGCCGGAGTAGTCGCCGAAGTAGAGGACGCCACCGGAGAGGGTGGGGCTGGCCTTGACGGCGCCGGAGGCGTGGTAGGTCCAGAGGACTGAGCCGTTGTGGGCGTTGAGTGCGTAGACGGTGCCGGACTGGGAGCCGAAGAAGACGCGACCGTGGTCGACGAGCGGCGAGGACTCGCTGGGGCTGGGCAGGGCGCGCCGCCAGAGGATCTTGCCGGTGGCGTAGGCGAGCGCGAAGACTTCGCCCTTGTGGACGCCGGTGGTGCGGGCGAGGACGGTGGCGTAGACGACATGGCCGATGGCGGCGGGGGTGGAGGCGGAGAGTGAGCCGATGCGCCGCTGCCAGAAGGTGTGGCCGGTGTGGAGGTTGATTGCGCTGAGGGTGCCGTCGTCGGCGAGCTGGAAGATGTGGTCGCCGTAGAGAGAGGGGGGGAACTCGAGCAACGAGCTGCCGTTGCGGACCCATAGGCGCTTGAAGGGCGGGAAGACGCGCGCGGGGGCGGGGAAGAAGCGGGTGTGCGCGCGGGAGTAGCCGTAGAACGGCCAGGCTGAGCGGGCGGGCCCGCGCGCGGGCAGGACGGGTGAGGGTTGGGGGATGAAGCGGGCGTGGGGGTGGTAGATGCTGCCGGTGCGGTGACGCTCGTAGAGGTAGGCGCCGAGGGCGAGCGCGGCGAGCAGCGCAACGAGGCCCGCCGCGATCCAGCGCGCGCGCTTGGGGAGCGAGGGGCGGGCCACGCTCTTATGATCGCGGGTATGGCAGACAATGACCCCCGTTCCGCGGTGTTCGCCGAGGGGCTGTTGTCCGGGAAGGTGGCGCTGGTGACGGGCGGCGGGACGGGCCTGGGCAGGGCGACGGCGATCGAGCTGGTGCGGTGCGGCGCGAGGGTGGTGATCGCGGGACGGCGCGCGGAGACGCTGCGGGAGGCTGCAGGAGAGATCGTGCGGGTGATCGGCGCGAATGCGGGCGCGGAGCCACGGGTCGACTGGGTGGTGGCGGACGTGCGCGAGCCGGCTGAGGCGAGGCGCTTGGTCGGGACGGTGATCGAGCGTGGGGGCGGGCTGGACATCCTCGTGAATAACGCGGGCGGTCAGTACTTCACGCCGGCCGAGGGCATAGCGCTGAAGGGCTGGCGCGCGGTGTGGCGGCTGAATGTGGAGGGGATCTTGAACATGTCCGAGGCGGCGGTCGAGCTGGGCCTGGGCGGCCGGGGGTCGGCCGGCGCTGGGCCGGAGGGCGGCGCGATCGTGAACGTGACGCTGTCCCCGCACCACGGCATGCCGGGCATGGCGCATTCGGGTGCGGCGAGGGCGACGGTGGAGGCGCTGACGCGCGAGATGGCGGAACGCTGGGCGGAGCGGAGGATTGCGGTGACGGCGATCGCGGCCGGGCATTTCGATACGGAGGCGATGGGCAAGTACCCGGAGACGGTGCGCGCCGGTATGGCGCGCTCGGTGCCGATGCAGCGCTTGGGCGAGCCGCGGGAGCACGCGTGGCTCGTGACGCTGCTGTGCTCGCCGCTGGGATGGGCGCTGAACGGCTCGACGATCACGTTGGACGGTGCGCGGGACAACTGGTTCGGGCCATGGCCGCCGCAGGGGCTGACGGGCGGTACGGGGGAGGTGCCGACGGAGGAGCGGCGCCGATCGGTTGCGCCTAAGATGAGCCCGCGATGAGCTCGACGGGATACGCAGCCGAACTGACGCCGGGACGCACGCGGACGCTGTTCGGCCAGGTGATGGCGCTGGTGGCGCTCACGGTGGGCTGCGCCACGCTCGGGGTCTATCTGGCGCACGAAATGGGCGGCGTGAGCTGGTTCATCGCCTGGCTCGTGGCGCTGGGCTGTCTGGTCGGCCTGAACGTGGCGAACTCCCGCGGCAACTACGGCCTCGCGCTGGTCCTCCTGTTCGCCTTCGGCCTGCTGCTGGGCGCGAGCGTGAGCGTGACGATCAACTACTACTCGGCCACCGACCCCACGGCCGTCCGCCAGGCGTTCGGCGCGACCGCCCTGTTCGTGGGCGCGCTCGGCGCGGGTGGGTACGCGACCCGGCGCGACCTCTCGTTCTTGTATCGCTTCCTCTTCTGGATGCTGCTCGCGCTGATCTTGGCTGGCTTCGTGCTGATCTTCGTGCGCATCTCGGCGCTGTACACCGCGTATGCGCTCGTCGGCCTGGTGATCTTCGGCGGCTATACGATCGTCGACTTCAACCGCTTGCGCCGTGCCGGGCAGGAGGAGGCGATCCCGCTCGCTGCGGGGATCTTTTTGGACGTGTTCAATATCTTTTTGCTGTTCTTGCGGCTGTTCGCGAACTCGCGCTGAGCGGGGCGGTCGGGCGTGTTCAGGGGGCCGTCCGGCGCGTCCCTGCCGCTCGTGCGTGCGATCTGTTCCGCCTGCGGAGCCCTCTCAAACGGATCGGTCGGGGCCAGGCCGAGATAACATGCTTGCTCGGCCTTGCGGGCGAAGTGTTGTGGTTGCACAGAAGCCTTCCAAGCTTCTAGGGCGGGTTCGATTCCCGTCGCCCGCTTGGCAGTGCCACGGGGAGTGGCGCAGTCTGGTAGCGCACCCGGCTGGGGGCCGGGCGGTCGCAGGTTCGAATCCTGTCTCCCCGATAGAAGTCTCGCTGGATGCTGGGAGAGGCCGGAGGCCTCCTAAAGGAGCAGGATTTGGCTTTGTAGTTGGGATTGCGGGATGATGTGGCCAGCAGCGATTGGTCGAGGAGTGAGGCGGCCTTTTGGGCGTTCCGCCCACGAACCGCCCACACGATGGGGTGTTGACCGCCCACGGCCGACAATCCAACGCGCCCGGTTGATCTGGGTCCCGTATTAGGTTCTTGGTGGATGCCGCAGGAGCTGGGGAGTGCCTGGGCACGCCGGATTGAATTCGGGATCAGGGATTCGCGGGGATCAGGTATGTGCGAGCTTTCGCCACCAGGAGTGGATCTCGGGTTAGCTCGCCGACGACTCCGCCCACACCGCCGGCGTGGGCGGAGTCTGACGCTACAATCGATGATGGCTCGTCTCTGAGCCTGTCCTGCCGGCAGCGCGATGCGCAGCAGGCCGAATGGCACGCACCTCCGGGTGAAGTCGAAGGTCTGGTCGGTTTGACAGAGGAAGGGACGCCGGAAGTCCACGTCCGCGCCATTAGCCGGACCAGGCTTTTCGGGTGGACGCCTCGTGAGCTTCGGCGAGCGAACGCCACCTATCCGATAGGGGCGTCGCTGACGCCGAACTGAATACGCGAGGAGGCTCCACGTGAGCGTTATTACCGACACGAACCCGGCGGCGTACAAGGATCAGACCGCCTTTCCGATCCCAGACGGCGAGATCATGATCCCGCGCGTGCCCGACAACCGGGCCGTATCGAACCTGGCTTCCCGGCTGAAGCCATTCCTTGGCGAGTACGCGGTTGCGGTCGCCGAGGTAGTTGTGGACCCTGCCAAGGTCAGAACGGACATCGCCGAGGAGCAGTTTGAGTATCAGGACACGCCTTCTGGGAGGCAACTGGTGTGCATCCGTGGTCGGGCATGGACCGTCGGTGTCTCGTCAGACGGCGCCAATGGGCGCAGCCGTCTTGCACAACAGCGCGGCGGTGACGTGGATCCCTGGCCGCTTCCCACATCCAGTGGCGCCGAGCCCGTTCTCTTCTACGCAGCCAAGAGCATGGAGCGAATGGCCCAAGCGTCAGCTGAATCGAGCAAGCAGATCATCACGGCCGACATGATCACGCGTGTGCGCTCGAACTCACGAGGCATCTGGAATCCTCCGTTGGCGGTGGTCGGAGTCGCGGCGGTTACCGGCGCTGAGCCGGCGGTCTTCGTGCACGCAGCAGAGGGATCGACTCGCATCAGCACTGCCCACCACGTGGTAGGTATTGATTACGGCGCTCCTGTTCGCGCCGCCGGCAACGTGCGTGGCCTGATCCGTGCCGCACGTGCAGGCATCGCGAGCCATCTCGTCGCCACGCCCGAAAGCCGAGCAGCGCAGGACGCGGCGAAGCTATTCACGTTCCCGATACGGATCGTTATCGGCGTTCTCGATGAGCGGGGTGATCGATGCAGCGATCCCTTTAACGAGGTCGTGTCCGAGTACGTCGAGTCGGTTCACGAGGAACCGCGCCCGTGGGACGAGTTGGCCCAAGGGAACGCGCTCGGCGAGCGTCTGATGCTCCGCCTCAACCACGAGGGTGCGCTGACTGATGAGGCGCTGGCCGACATCCTCCAGCGCGATGACTTCTACGACGGCGACGCCCACCCATCCGAGATTGCACTCGAGATAGCCCGTGCGGCAACCAGACCAGACGCTGAGCCCATCCTGCGCGAGGTCATTCTCTCGGATCCCGAAGCAAAGAATCTAACGGCTCAGCGAAAGGCGCGTGCTCTTGCCCCTCTCATTCTTCGCGCGCACCGAGACATGAGGGGATTGAGGGAGAGTGCAGTCGCCGCGCTCTCCCGTCCGTTTCTCCCAGCAGCCCTCTCGGACCCAGACTGGACAGCAAGTAAGCGTGCGGTCGACGAGATTCAGAAGGCCTGCGAGAAGCTCGTCGTGACGGAATCCGAGTACTGGCATGATGATCTTCTGGAGCTCTGCGCCCGGGCCGTCGGGCCGATGTGCGCCTTGGGTCTCGTAGTCTCCGATCAGGGCCAGGCAGTCGACGAAATGAAGGAGCTCCGTGGCCATGTCTCCGAGGTTGTCGAGGGCCTCGCGTCGAGTGTCGGCGGAGTTCGGGTCATGTGCGATGCGATTCGTCGCGCCGATGGGGATAGGAAGCTCTATCCGGCGCAACGCTATCTCGACGGGAGCACAGTCAAAGTCGAAGACGCTGACGGTAATCAGATCGTCGCAAGATACGACCCGCAAGATCGCAATACCAACATCCTTATTCGAGCGCTCGCGTTGAACGAAGGTGTGGTGCCAAGCACAGGCGCCGGCAAGAAAGGTAAGCCTTCTCCTAGCCCGACAGAGCGCTTCGCGGGACTGGAGGACGACTTCGTGCAGCTCACCGGCGAACTGCTGAAGGTCAAGACACAGCTCATGGAGGTTCTCGGCACAGATGGCCAGCCGATCATCGACACCGCGAAGTTGCATGGCGCGAAGTTCGCGGCGGTCGACCATCGGCTCACAGAGGCGCTTCAGTTTGTCCTCCAGTACCGAGGTCCCGGAGTTGCGGATCCCGATGGTGTATTTGCCCCAGCTGAGCAAGACGAACCCGAAGAAGACGACAACCTGGGACCGGTGGAGTGAGCACCATCCTGACAGTGCGGGAGTATCGCGCCGCATGCAGCTATGCAGGAAGCTGGCTTGAGCGCGAACATCTCGCGTTGCTCGCGCCGGGAGCACCCACGGGTTCGGCCTGCGCGATCTACCTGTTGTGCTCGTCATGTCCGCGCGACGGGTACCCCCGAGTCTCGTATGTGGGCCGGGCCGACCGTCGGCGTGCCGGTGGGGATGTGGCTGATCGCGTAGCCGAACATCTTCTTTCGGCGAGGGCCCCGCTCGTCAACGGGTTCGCAGTCATTCCGCTCCGTAGCGAGACGCCACCCTCTCAAGTCGGGAGCATCGAGGGGAAGGTCGCTCGCTACTTCGGTGTGCCGCTCCTCTGCAAGGCAGTCCCCGAAGGCCGGAACCTGCGGGTCGTCCGGGCTTGACGGTTTACAACTGGGCGCGCGGCAGATGCGAATGCGGCTGCGCTGCCCCAGAGCAGCGCAGCCTGCCCATCGGAGTGGCACGCGAGCGTCAAGGAGGTACCAGTGGGCAAACTAATCGGGGGGCCGCACGACTTGGCTGCGCTCCGGGCCGTTCATGCCGCTACGGCACAGCAATTGCTGTGCCGTAGCACCCCCGTGCATCTAGTCTGTACGAGCTGCTCGCCGAGACTGGCTGCGGACCACTCACCGCTGCGATCCTCATCGGGCAGACCGCTGGCGCTGAGCGTTTCGCCAGCGACGCACACTTCGCCAGAATGGCGGGCGTCGCTCCGATACCAGCATCCTCCGGGCGGCGCGACCGCCATCGCCTGCATCGTGGCGGCAACCGTCAGCTCAACCGAGCGCTGCACATCATCGCGATCACACGCGGCCGGATCGATCCCGAAACGCGGGAGTATCTGCGGCGCAAGGAAGCCGAAGGCAAGAGCCGCATCGAGGCGATGCGCTACCTCAAGCGCCACCTCGCACGCAGGTACTACCGGCTGCTCAGCAAGCGATCGAGATCAACGGGCCTACTCCCCATTGCCGGCTGTTGAGCTGCACGGAGTCAGCTCCCCGACTCGGTCACCCCATACAGCGGGCCACGCATGGTCAGCCGGAACTCCTTGAGACCGGTCTCAACGACTTTGAACGCGTCCATAAGCCCTTGGGCAGTACCAGACTGATTGTTTGGGGCCAACTCAGCCTGGCCGACCGCCAGTGACTCGATGAGCCTCATCGTCGCGACCCCAAGCCCTAGATCGGCCTCAAGCTTGCGCTCGCCGATCGCGTTCATATCGTGGCCGAGGAAGGCGATCCTCGTCACGAGAGCGACGAAAGCCGGGTGTAGCGCCCGACGCTCGGCGGTCCTCTCATCAAGATCCTGCGGTAGGGACAAAGCGAATTGCTGCAAGGTGATCAACCCCTGCTCGGCCAGGGCCACACACTGGTCATAGGCGGTTCTGAGCCGCTCCAGCCTCCAGTGTTCTGCTTCGCGCTGCGTTTCACGCTCCTCCAGTTGCCTCGCGCGCGTATCGGCCCGAGCTTCTGCTTCGTTAGCGAGCCTCTCGGCCCGCTTCGCCGATCGCGTCCCGAAGACACCTGACACCAGCGCTGACACGATGCCGGATGCTGCGGCCACACCAGCGATAACCAGCGTCGCGAGTTGCGCTTCGGAGGTCGCCACTACAAGCACGCAGACAGTATCCCCGCACGTTACCCCTCAAGCAGGACACTTCTCGCATCTTCCGAACTTCGCTTGACATAGGAGCAACGCGCTTCGTCGCTGTGCGATTTGGGCCGGCGCAGCCGGCTCAGACCAGCGACTGGACCTCGTGTTCGGCGTGCACGTCAGGGGCGTTCGCTGAGCAACTGCTCGGCGCGGGCGTGGATCGCGGAGGCGGGTAGTTCCAGGGCATCAGCGATCTTGAGGACGTTGGCGAGGGCGATGTTGCGCTCGCCGCGCTCCACGTCCCCGTAATAGCCGCGGTTCAGGCCGCTCTTGAGGGCGAGCCCTTCCTGAGAGATGCCGCGCTCTTTGCGCAGCTGGCGGAGCGCGTCGCCGAACGCGGCGTGGGCTGGGGAGAGGGCCGACATGCGGTTCGGGAAGTCTGTCCAGACCGCCTGTTATAAGTCTACCCGCTATACGAGTCAATCAATGACCCCGGCACGGCGGCAACCGCACCGGGGCCTACACAGGAGAGTGACCTCCCATGCAAGACGCATCCAAGCAGGTTCCGCAACCTTCGAGCAACGCGCAACGGGCCGTCGTCCTGCTCCTCTTGGAGCACCCTGATGGGCTTGCCTCGCCGGAGCTGATCATCGAGCTGGACGATCTGGCCCCAGACATGCTCGCGGAGGCTCTGGCGGCCCTCGCCGATGAGGGCGTCATCGCAGGCCACGAGGAGCGGGTTCGGGCGTCGCGGTGCGCGTGGCATCTGGACGCACTCTCGCTGATCTGCGCTTGAGGCGGTCAGGATGCCTACGAACGCCGATCTCGGTCGTGCTATCCGGCATATGCGCTGGGCGCGCCGTGGGACGATCGAAAGTCTCGCAATCACGGCCGGGATGCACCCGACATACCTCTCCGGCATCGAGCGCGGAGTCCGCAATCCGACATGGGCCAAGCTCTGTGCCCTTGCCATCGCGCTAGACGTGTCGGTCGAGCAGATCGCCCGCGACGCGCAAGCAGAGGCTTACGTCGCAGCCCGTGTCCGCCAGGCCCGAGCGGAGGTGGACGCCCGAGTCAACCAGGATGGAGAAGTCGCACAGAAGGAGCCGGGATGTCGCCGCTCACGGGGCTCCGCCGTCGGTCGCAGGGCAAATTGCTTGGCCGTTTCGGGGAGTTGCGGTCATTAAGAGTATGGGCAGCAAAAATCCGTCCGCGATCGGTCCAAGCCAGCCGGGGCTGGTCGTGCCCGAGCGGTATGTCTCCCGTGCCGAGCTGGCCGTGCTGATGGGCGTGAGCTTGGCGACGGTCGATCGACTGGTCGCGGAGGGTATGCCGTCGGTGACGTGGGGCCGGCGTACCCGCCGGTTCAGGGCATCTACGGCGATCTTGTGGGCGTCGGAGCGGAGGAGGGCGGCATGAGCGTCATGAAGCTGCCTTCCGGACGCTGGCGGGCACAGGTCTACGATCCGCTGACCGGTGGCAACGTGAGCGTCTCTCGGGTCCTGGGTGGTCCTGGAACGTTCGCGACCAAGAGCGAAGCCAAGCGGGCGCGCGAGCGGGCACGAGAGCGCCTGTCCGAGCCTCGCTCCCGCGAGGTGACCCTCCGCGTCTTCTGGGAGCGCTGGACGAGCGATCCGTTGTTCGCGCGACCGAAGGAGTCCACGAACATCCACAACCGCGAGCGGACGCGCGCGTTCGTTGATCGGTACAGCGACCTGCGTATCGACCGAATCGACGATGAGGTCGTGGCTGAGTGGCTGGCGGGCGGCAAGCGCAACGGCACGGTGCCCGCGTTGCGCGCAATGTTCAACGATGCAGCGTCGGCCAAGGCTGGGCGACTTGTGCGTCAGAACCCGTTCGCGCGGCTCGGGATCTCCAAGGGGCCGGGGCGTCGTTACGAGCAGCCGCCGAGCGAGGAGCAGGTTTGGAAGCTGATCCGTTGCGCCCACGAACTCGCAAGCCCCTCGTTCGCGGCATGGCTTCAGGTCGCGGCGTTCACCGGCCTCCGGCCGGGAGAGCTGGATGCGCTGCGTCGCGCGAACGTCGATCTCGACCGTGGACGGATTCGTGTCGTCGAGCAGCTCAACGCCAAGACCCGCACGTTCACACCACCCAAGAACGGCCAGGCGCGTGAGGCGCCGCTGACCGTGCCCGCGCGTGAGGCGATCGTCGGGCTCCCCGTCGAAGGCGAGTTCTGTTTCCCGCCCATCCAGGGACAGCATTGGTCTCCCGGCTCCCGCGCATACCACTGGAAGGCCGTCCGTGGTGCGGTCGGATGGCAGGGCACGCTCTACCTGGCTACCCGCCATTTCGCCGGCTGGTACATGGTCAACGTCCTTGAGCTGCCCTCCGAGGATGTCGCGATAGCGCTCGGACACACTGACGGCGGGGAGCTGGTCCGCAAGCTCTACGGACACCGCGACCACGAGCGCGCTCTCGACCGCGTGACCGCAGCCTACGAGAGCACTGCCAGCTTCACACAGATGCGGTTGGTGTGAGGCATCTGCATGCCTCGATACGGTCACTCTCTGTGCCTACCGATCCAAGCAAGTCGAGTGGACCCAGGTCCGTATGGGAGCGTGGAGTCAGGGTGAAGTTCCACTACACCCAGCCGGACTTCGCTGAACTGATTCTTGCTGAACAGACCTACCGTGTTTCCGCGCAAGAGGGTCGAGCCGGTCATGGGCTGTACGTGACCTCAGCTCGCCCCGGATCGATGTCCGACGACGATCTGTTGAGTCTGTTGTTCACCCGTCCCCGTCCCGCGCTGTTCGTGGACGGAGTGGTGGTGCTGCGCGACGATGCTTTCTCGTGGGAGCGCTATGAGCCGCGCAAGTACGTCTACCGGACGGAGCCTGCGGCGATTCTGGATCTCTCGACGGTGCTTGTCGGAGTTGGCGCGCGCCGGCGGGGAAACTGGCTATGGTCGGAAGGCATCTACGCCTGAGCCATCACGATGCTATCCTGACATCAGGAAGTCAACTTAGTCTGGGTTTCAATCATGACGAAAACAACACTCCCAAGCCCCGTCCCGCTGGTCCGCGCCGATGGGCGCGGCTACACCTATGCGGGCGTGTCAATCGACGGCTTCGCCGATCGGCCCGAGCTAGGGTTCGCGGTACGAGTACGCTTGGCACGACTCGCCGAGCGCTACGCACCGAAAAAGCTCACTACGGCTCAGCGCGAGCTACTGGCTTCTCCGCAAGCTGAGCGCGATGCTTCAAGGCAACCGTCAGCGGCTCAGGATGGCTTTCAGGCCGATGAGGATGAGGCTGCGCGGGCGTGGGAGGAGGGCGTTTACGCCGAGTTGTCTGCCGAGCAGCAGGCATGGGTCGCGGAGCCGAGCCATCATCCCGATATGCCAGATGCCACGCGCTATCCGCTGACGCTCGGTCAGCTGCACCTATTGACGGGGGCCAGTGAGCGTCAGCTTCGTCACTGGACCGACGAGGATTTGATCCCAGCACACCGAGCGGGCACTCACCGCCGCTACTACAGCGCGGCCGCAGCACGTGCTTTGATGTTGGCCCAGATGACCACGCAACAGGTTGCGACCTTGATCGCGCTTCGACGCGGAGGCGATCCGGGCCGGCGCTTGGTCGTAATGATTGGCAGCGTGATGGCGGGCGTGGCTGGAGGTGCCGCCCTGAACGAGAAAGCGCGCGATGACGTTCTGCGAGGGACGAAGGCGCTGGTCGACAACTGCGATGCACTGTCAGGGAACGTGGCGGCTTGAGCGCTGTTCCCAGTCTGTCCTGTGCGCTCGTTAGCCTCGATCTTTATGGTTCGGATGGCTCTGATGTGGCAGCCTTGACATGCGGCGTCGGAGGCGCATCTGGCTCGCCAAGGTGAGTCGTATCAACCGAGACCCGAACCAGCTAGTCCTCGTTCATGAGGAGTTTGCCACAGACCTAGCATCCGCTCTCGATCCCGAGGTCAGACACCAATACTACGGTCGCGTCTGGAGGCTATCGCAGCCATACACGGAGCCTGGCACATCGGCCCTATACTGCAAGCTCGGGTTCGCTCGACGCGCGCGCGGTGAGGAGGTCGACTATGACGAGGCGGAGCATGACTGGGTGACTGTGGAGGCCCCGGCGAATACGGGTGACTACTCGCACTTCGTCATTAACCTCGATACGCAGATCCTCGCCTTCGAGGAGAAGGGTACCGACCTCTCGCGTGAGTCCTTTCTGAATGCGCTCTCGCTATTCCTGAGCACCGCCGGCTACGAAATTAATCTCCTCTCCGACGCCGCTGGGTTCGAGGCTTGGCTTGACGATGTGGATCAGGTGACGCGCTTCTATGTTGCCCTGAAGCCGCCAAACCCAAAATGGACTCCGCGGGCGAAAGAAACGCGACGTATTGCCCAGGAGATCGACGCTGAACGCCTTAGCATCGAGGCGACCTCGGAGCGGGGGCTGAACGTCCGGGACACGGTGCTCGACGGTGCGGCGGAGACGGCAGCTCAGGGTAATGGCGTTTTCAGAGCGTCGGGTCTCAAGGCGGGCGCTCGGCGGTTCTTCGATTCAGCCAAGCGGTTTCGCGGCGGGGATATAGATGTGACAGACGTTGACAGCTCAAGGACGATCCTCAACAAGATGCGTGATCTAATGGAGGAGATGGAACCGGCGGCTGAGGCCACCTCGGACGGCGACAGCGGGACCGGCAGTGAGTGAGTCCGAGTCGCACGACACCTATACGGAGGCGCCCGAGGTCATCGGCTTTTGGGGGACGACGTGGAAGCACAGGGCGACACTGCTCGCTTGGGACCTGTACTGTGCGGCCGCCATCACGGCCGCTGGTGTGCTGCTGATTCATAAGAGCACTCTGACGACAGCACTCCCGGGTCTGCTGACCGCCGAGTTCGGGATAATCGGCGCCCTGCTTGGCATCGTGATTGCCGGGCTTGCCATTATCGTTGGATTCCTCAGCAGTGACTATGCGGTCGTGCTCATGCGTAGTGACGGTGGCCCAGCTGGTGACTTCTGGCCGTTCTGGTACGTAGCTGCACTCGCGGCGCTCTCGATCGTTGCGAGCGGCGGTGCACTTCTACTCGTTCAGCAGAGCGGCGATACCGCATATCCCGCATTCGCCGTGACGACATTCTTGGCCTCGTATGCTCTGCTGGCATCCGTCAATCTTGTGGCCTTCGTAAAGGCTCAGGGCGAGACCCGTGTCTTCCAGATGGCGCGCAGAGCTGCAGAGGATCAGGCCAACGGCGATCGGTAGCGGGTCCAACTGCACCAGCCTTCTCCTGCGTCGACGTTTTGGCGTAGCTATTTGCCTCCAAGCTCTGAGGCGTCCTAGGGCGCCGGGTCCTCTTGTGATGGTTTCAAACTACGTACCGCCCACGAGTCCGCTCACGCGCGTCCAAAGAGCCCGTGTTCGCGGCCAATCAAACCTATCTCCCCGATACGTTCGTAGTCCGGGAACAGCCGGGAACACGCGGGAAAAAACCCGCGAAACCACTGCGGTTCACGGTCAGCTGTTCTCGCCTGTTCTTGGCTGTTCCTGGCACGCTGGACCGCAAAAGGACCGCGGGAAAGGCGCTGCGGTCCGTTCTGCGGTCCTTGATGCCCGCCGACGCGCAAGCCGGCACGGACTTTTCCAACGGCACACCGTCACGGATCTCAGAGCAGCACGTACAGATTCGTTCCCAGGATCGAGCTCGCTTTGCGATTTTGGAGACCGTGGGGTTGGGGTGTTTGGGCCGTGTCTATTGGACCCGACACTCCCAAGGGATAGTTGTAGGGGTAGAAAGGCCACGCCGGGCGTGCCCGGTGGGACAACTCGCAGAGTGCGAACGAATCTAACTTGAGCCCTTCGCGACCGAATGAGAGAGCGAGCTTGCGGACGTCAACTGTTGCGCTATAGTTGACGTTACTCTCCCGACAGACACGCGACAGGAAGGTCCAACGATGCGACTCTATGTCCACAGCGAAGAGCAGCAGGATCCGGAGGCTGTCGAGCTCGCCCCAGACGCCGTGCTGGGAGACGCACTAGCGCTCGGAGCTGACGAGATTCTTCTGCTTGAGGAAACCGACGATGCACTCGATCCGAGCGGGACCGCCGAGGCCGCGGGCATCGCGGACCGGGCACACCTTTTTCGTGGTCGACGGCATCCAATCGCGGTAACCGTCGACTTCAACGGCGAGCAGCGCGGCGACACATTCGGCGCAGCGACTCGGGTCGAGCGCGCGCTGCACTGGGCAGTAGGAAAACACGGGTTCAACCTGTCCAAACAGGACGCCACCGAACACGTGCTCGCCCTGCCCGATGGGACCGTCCCAGCCGAAGATGCGCACCTCGGATCCTTGCCGGGCGCTGCAGAGGGCGCGCTCACATTCGACCTGGTGCCGAAGCACCGTTTCGAGGGCTGAGCGTTGACGAGTGAGGGCGAGATGAGCCCCGCGGAGCGGCTGGTCCGGACTGATCTCGAGGCCGGCGCGTTTACTGCCGGCGTTGACCGGGGACTCTGGCGCCTTCACCGCTTCACCTGGCCCGAGGCGATCATCGAGCTGGCGGTACCACCTCGCGCGAACTCCGATCCGTGGCTCGCCTTGCTCTTCCAAGTTGCAGACTACCCCGAGGCTCCAACTGCTCGGCCATGGGACATCTCAAACGATGCGCCGCTCGCGATTCTCCGCTGGCCGGGCGGCTGCGAGCGGATCACGACCGCCTTCAATCCTGGCTGGCGGGACGACGCCCTCTACATACCGGTCGATAGACAGGCACTCGAGGCCCACCCGGAATGGCGCGTCAAGTACGCCTGCCACGCATGGGATCCCGGAAAGGACCTCACTCAGTACCTCCGCCTCGTGCGGCGCCTCCTCAACGACGAGGGATACACCGGTGCACGCGGCTAGACCCCAACAGCTACACGTCAGTTGGATCCGCTGGCAACGGATCGTCCGAGAGCTCGCGCGGCGCGGCGACGGGCAGCGGGAGAGCGGGGCATTCCTGCTCGCCCGCAAGGAGCGCTCACCCCGCCGGATCGCCGCAGCCGTATATTTCGACGACATCGACCCTTACGCACTGAATGGGTCGATCTCGATCCGAGGCGAGCGCTTCGGACGGCTGTGGACCATCTGCTCAGAGAACGGCATGCGCGTGGTAGCCGACGTGCACACCCATCCGGGATCAGGCGTGGCGCAGAGCTCGATCGATGCCGAGAATCCGATGATCGCACTTAGAGGTCACACGGCGATCATCCTGCCGCACTTCGCGCAGAGCTCACCTGGACCAAGGCAGTCAGGTGTCCATATCTATGAGGGCGAGCACCGCTGGCAGAGCTATTACAAGGACGACGCGGCAACCATATTGAGGCGGACGCTGTGGTAGCCCGTGAGAACATCGACGCCGACCGCTTCGACCGGGTCGCCAAGCTCCTCGTCGATGCCGGCGATGTCAAAAGCTTCGACGAGGCTCGAGATCTGCTCGAGAGATACCGCTTCCAGCTCGTTTGCAGCTCGGACATATGTCGCGATCCCGCCGCTCAAGCCGCGATGCTGACGGTCGTCAACTGCGGCGTACGAGCGATGCACGGTGGCGTCCAGGTCGTTCTGCAAGACGACCCATATTGCGACGTGCCGCTATTCGGAGGCCAGCGCTTGTCCAGTGCCCTGCAGTCGGTTGGAGCGAACCTCGTCACCGATACACAGGTCGACCTTCCAACGGTCGTGATGGGCGACATCGGCGAAGCGCCATCCTCCGGGGCCGCGCCTACTCTATGGGCCTCCGCCCGGGGCTGGATCGCCGATGTCTCTCCCGACGGGTCGTCGACGCTCGACGTACCCGTACCGGGCGAGGCCACGGCAGCCGTCCTGTCCGCCGCCCTGGCGGTCTCGGAGATATTCCAGTGGTTTCGCGGCCACCCGGTCGCTGGCGATCGCGACATCTCCATCTCGCTTTGGGATCAGTCGGATCCCGGTGCGCAGGGCCCGCCGATTCGTTTCCTGCCGTCGAGCCTATGGCTCCTCGGACTAGGCCATCTCGGCCAAGCGTACAGCTGGGTACTCGGGATGATGCCGTACAGCAGAGAGGCCGCCGGGAAGGTGGTCCTTCAGGACAACGACTCGGTGACAGAAGCCAACCGCGCTACATCGATGATGCATCGCGAGGACACCGTCGGTCAACGCAAGACACGGGTCGTCGCCGCGTCGCTCGAGGATGCCGGATGGAACACCGAGCTCCTAGAGCGCCGTTACTTCGGCGGCCCTTTGAGACGCAGCGACGATCCGCTTCTGCTCCTCGCGGGCGTCGATAACCGCGACACACGGCGACTTCTGGATGAGAGCGGATTCCCCCTCATCTACGATGCCGGCCTCGGCGCCGGACCCGACGGGTTCCTCGGCATCACAGTAAGACGGATGCCTGCATCGCGACCATCAAAGGAGTTGTGGAACGAGGCGCCCCCACCGCGGAAACTCGGAGCCGTGGCTGCCGAGACCTACGCCGCGATCGAGGCACAGACCAACGACAGTTGCGGGGTGGAACAGCTCGCAAGTAGAACCGTGGCTACGGCTTTCGTCGGCGTAGCGGCTGCCTGTTTCGTGCTCGGCAGCGTGCTGCGGGAGCTGCACGGTGGCACCGCGTATGAGCTGCTCGACCTGTCCCTCCGAGACCCCCGGAAGGTCTCAGTGATCGAGGCACCAGCGGGACCTCCTGCCCGGCTGACAAGCATCGGGAGGGCCTCATGAATCGCCCTTCAAAGTTCTGCGGACCCGTCCCCCAGCAGCACAAAGCATGCCGGCTCACTCGGGTCCCGAGACTCACCAATCAACGCCTCAGCACGATGAGGAGAGAGGACGAGCGAGGTCCCACCCTCACGAGGCGCGATTGTCGCCATCACAAGGCTGTTGGATACGACGATCGTCGTCCCCGTTTCACGCGCATGGACCTGGGCAGCAGTCTGCTCCCACCGATGCTCACGAATCGGCCGGGCGAAGACCGGGGTCAGGACATGAGAGATCCCGAGATCGCGGACCAACGGCGCCAAGTCCAGCAGCCGCGCAAGGTCTTCGCAGATGAGGATCGCGATACGCAGTCCACCGCAGTCCACCACCGTAAGGGTCTTCGCCGGGACGAGGTCCTCTGTCGTCGCGCCGGCTCCAAGATGCCCCTCGAGGTTCCAGCGCGCGACCTCCTCCTCCGTGAAGTCGAAGCCGTAGAACTTGCTCTGCCTCGTCAGGATCTCCCCGGTGCGTCCATCGAGCAGGATCGCTACGTTCTGCGCTCGTCCGTCGCTCGGATACATAGCGCCGGTGCCGGCGAGCAGGATCCTCAGTCGAGTGGCGCTTCGCTCGGGTCGTCGGAGCGCGTCCTGCCAGCCGCGCAGCAGTGCAGGCGTCAACGTCAGCTCTGGAGCGACCGCGATCTGAACGTTCGCCGCGTCGAGCCCGTCGACGATCTGCGGGATCCTCGCCAGCGTCGCCGGACTATCCGCGGGAGCAATGAGATAACGGGCCTCATCCGGCGTTCGACGGACCCTGAACACCATCTCGACAGGGTCGGCGATCACCGGGACGCAGCCCACAACGATGCCGGCCGCCACCTCGTGGCGATGAAAGGTCACGGCTTCGCCGAGACGGACGATCTCGCAGCGCTCCCAAGACTGCTCCGGCACCCTTATGACATTGGCGAAGAGCTCCCGGGGATCGCTGGTGGCGCCCTCCTGGCGGCCACGCCGCACGAGCCGGGGCAGCAACGCGCCGCCACCTCGACCCGAGTCCAAGCGCCCATGGACCTCAACGTAGGCCGCGAGCCCCCTGAGCGACGCAGGTGGTCGCTCCACGGTTGTCCTCACGGTCAGCACATGGGCGAACGCGCGATCGAGGCCGACCAGCCCGGCAAAGCGACGCGCCTGCAGGGCCCTGCCGTCCTGATCCTCGTCGCCCGACCCGGCGGGCGGGTTCATCAAGCGCATCCGGACCCTCGCGACCGGGAGCCCATTCTCGACGTCGGCAGCCACAGCCCCCGCGAGGCTACTCAGACCCGCGTCGTTGAGCCACTCCTCCGCGGACTCGCGCACGATATCGAGATCGAGCGCGTCGTAAAGCTCGCAAAATAGGTCGGGATACTGGTGCAATGATTGATCTAGACTTGACAAGGTGCAGGCTGCTGGTAGAGGATGAGAACATGAGTGTCCACGACGTTACGCGCGCTGGGGCGGAGCGAGCGTCTGATGACAACGTGCTGACATGGCTGGCGCGGCTGGACACGAGCGGCCGCAGCTGGGAGGCGCAGCTCGCGCCAGTATCTATGGAGCTCGTTGACGCGCTGGTCCACGCCGACCCACAGGCGCTCCAGCAGCTGGGCGATCCGATCAGAGACACCCTTGCCAAGCACTTCGACGGAAGCGGCTACGCGCGTGAGGCGCGGGGCTATCTCCTTGCCGTTCTCGCGATGACGCGGTTGGGGCTCGAGCGACTGCCTGACGCGAGTGCAGTTCGATTGTCCCCCGACTCGCACGCGGCGAGCGCACTTGTCGCTCTCGCAAGCCGTGGCCCGATGAGCAATCAAGAACTTCGAGAGCAGCTCGAGACGAGCGGCTCTCAACTCAGCAGAGTCGGCCGGCAGCTGCTCGCCGATGGACTCGTGATCCAGCGACGGACTGGACGGACCGCAAGCTGGGAGATCACTCCCCGTGGTCGGATCGCCGCTGAGGAACACCGCGGCGCCCGCAGGACAGCAGCCCGTTAGTCCCGTTGTGATTTCTTGTGTACTGAGCACGGTCAAATCTTCTCGCCCCAAGCGGCGATAGCCGCCCCCAACCGACTTCGCGGCGTCGAACCCCACGCGCACTGGACCACGGCTAGAGCGACTACGCTAGCCGCGCGTTGCTCGACTGTCGAGTTGATCGCAGCAACGGCGCGTAGGGCTTGCTGTCATCTCCAGGGCGTGGTGGCTAGCGTGGCAGACAGCGCCAACGACCGAAACGCCCTACTGCGGGGAGCGCGCGTCTTTGCGTCGCATAGACGAGCAGCGGCCTGAAAGACGGATACGTAACGTGCGGTAAACGCCGAGGAATCTCCCGTTCCATGGAATGGTACACTTCGCATTTGTTGCGCGCCGACGGCGGGCTATCTAGCAACTACTCGAATGCTCCTATCCTGACGTCGACATGAGCACCAATGGGGACATTCGCGCCTACGCGCGCTGGCAGTGGCATCCTCAACTTAGGGAGCTTTGGGGCAATGAGCGTCTCTATTTTTGGCGTGTCCACTTCCCGACCTACGAGCGTCTCCGCTTTCTCGACAACGTAGAGGAGGTTATGCGTCGTACCGGTGTCGTCGCTTACGCCGTCTACGAGCTATACGGCGGCTTTGACATGCTCCTGCGCGTCTGGCTGCGGACGACTCAAGGTGTTTTCGAGTCAACCTTTCATGAAGTGTTCGGTAAAGACCCAAACATCATGATCGAGGGATTCTCGGTCACGGACGTTGTAACTCATTGGCCGTGGGCCGGTGAGTCCGGGGAGTCCGTTGAGCCGCTCGGTGACGAGGTTCTAAAAAACAGGCTCGCGAACCGCGAGCTAGAAGAGATTAACGCTGGACGTGACGATGAGTTTGTAGCTACATACGAGGGTCGTGGCCTGCTCGCATGGACCGATCATTCCCCCGGGATCAAGTTTGTGATTCTGATTGGCACGAGTCGCCACTCAATGCCTATGTCCGCGTCCGAGCGCATCCAGCGCTCGTTGCTCGAGATTCTAAATTCTGCGGATCCGAAGGCATTTGGTGAGAAGTCTCTGTACAAGGGGCTCGGTTTCGCTTCGTATCTGCTCCTAGGTCGGACGACGTCGTTCCATGCGATAGAGCATCAGCTAACGCAACCGATCAACGCCCTCGTTGCACCGGAGACCGGAGCGAGGACAACGACATTTGTTGTCTCAACCGAAAAGCTGCTTGCGTTTTCAGAGGATATGCGCCTCGCAGAGGAACCACCACCAAAGCGCAGCGTTAAAGAATGGCTGCTCGAAGATGAGTCGCAGCGTCTTGAGGTCAAGGGCTCGGCGTTCTCAGACCTGAACGACTGGCTGTTTGACGAAACGGCGGATGGGTCGCCACCACGGAATGACATACCTATCGAAAGTCTATGCAAGGCAATCGTCGGCTTGCTCAATGCCGATGGGGGCGCAGTTGTGGTGGGGGGCTTGGAGAAGAAGCGATACGGAGATAGTCCACGGCTGAAGCGTACGCTACGGCTAGGGGACTACATCATTTGGGGCGTCAAGCCAGATATGGGTAAGAGTGATTGGGATGAATACGCGCGTAGGCTCCGCGATGTGATAGGGGCAAGGATCAAGCCAGATCCAAACAACTTTCTCGAAATAGAGCGTGACGGTATACGGCGTCGCCCGCTAGCGGTGATATCGGTACGCCCACCTGTGAGAACGATCGCTTCGGCGCAGTGGTTTTATCAATATCCAAAGGCCAAAGGTGACGGGCGCCCTCGCTTTTGGGTGCGGGAAGGCAACCGCACCAAAGAGAAGATCGGGCCTGAGATTGACAGCTACCAAAACGAGAAGACGCGACGCGTGACGGGCATCGAGTAGGGGTTGCCCGTCGAGGGATTGAAGGTCGTTTGCAGACCGACCACCCACAAACCGCCCACTTTCTCGCCGGCTCACGCGGCTCTGTCGACAGGGTGTCATGGCCACGCCAACCCAGGCACCACGCAGATCTACATGCACTTGCACCTAAGCACGACGCCGCCGATCGCCTCAGGCCGGCATTCGGTATTACGGTCTAGTCGCATCGCTCCGGCCGGCATGTCGCACTGGCGTGGCGCCCTCGCGTCAGCCGATCTGCCGCGACCCCGAAGACTTGCCGGCGGCCCGTACCCTCGACGCCCGTCGAGCGACCTTCCTCTATTGGATGACGAGGAGTCGGCGCACCCGGCACGACATACACGTACTGGATGGCATACGCGCCGAATCGGGACCGCAGAAAGACCGCAGAACGCCCAAAAACGGCTTTGGAAAGCCAAGTCGAACCTTACTCCCCGATTTTGTTGTGTCTCAGGAGATCCCGGACGTGTGTCTCGGGAGATCGTGGACAGTTTAGGGTTGGTTGAGGGGTTGGTAGTCGCGGTTGGGGTTGAGGGTGAGTTCGCGGATTAGCTGGCCGGTTTGCTGGTCGATGATGCGGATGTCGCGGTCGGCGATGAGGAGCTTGATCGTTCGTCCCTTGTGGCCTCTGCCGATGCCGATGTGGTGGAGTCGGCTGTTGTGGCGTAGCGTGACTCGGCCGGTCTTGTCGACCTTGTCTTGACGAACCCGGAAATGGGTCTCCGGGGACGGTTGGCTTGTGGGGCGAGCCTTGATCCTGGTGCTGTAGGCCTGCAGGGTGTGCGGCCGTTGAGCGCTCTGTGTGGGCGGATGTGGTTGTAGTAGTGGACGAACGATTCGAGCTGTGATTGCAGTTCTGCGAGCGTCCTTGCCGGCTTCTGGCGGACCAGGTAGCGCTTCAGCGTCTGGTGCAAGCGCTCGATCTTTCCGCAGGTTTGGGGATGGTAAGGCCGCGAGTTCTTGTTGGTTATCCCTAACCGCTCTAGTTCTGTTTGCAGGAGCACCTTGCCTTTGCGTGGTGTGGCGGTGAACACGGCACCGTTGTCGCAGAGCAGGCACGCCGGCAGCCCGTGCAGCTCAGCGGTCTTGTGGAAGACATCCACGACGTCCTGGGCTTTGGTGCTCGGGAACGCTTGGGAGGCCAGGAACAAGCGGGAGTGGTCGTCGATCATGTTCAGGATCTCCACGTGCTCCCCGTCGGCGAACTGCCAGTGCGTGATGTCGGCCTGCCACATCTCGTTCGGGAGATCCGCTTCGAAGCGGATCAGGCTGCTGTGGGGCCGCTTCTGTGGTTGCGGGAAGATCAGGCCCTCTCGTCGCAGTATCCGCCAGATCGTGGCCCTTGAAGGCACGTTCTCGACGCGACCGGCGAGGTGATACGCGATCGTCACCGCACCGCAATCGTGGCCTTGATCGTGGAGTTGTTCTCGCAGATCCACGATCACCTGCACAACCTCGGACGGTGTCTGGTGCTTGCAGGACGCGGTCTCCTCGACCGGGGTTCAAGCGCTTGGTAACCCCCGTCCCGGTATCGGGCGATCAGTTCATAGATCCAGCTCTTGCTGATCCCGTGAGCCCTCGCCACCTCACGAGCACTACGTCCTTCCAGCACCACGGCGTCCACCACGTAGCGCGCCAACCCCATCCGTCCCGTCCCCATACCAGCCACCTTTCAACATCGGTGTCCAGTATCCCCCGAAACATCAATCCACTATGAGCTGCAACCACACACTGTCTCCCCGATTTTCGTTGAAACTGCGAACAGCCGTGAACAGGCGGGAAATCCCGCGAAAACACTGGGGCTCGTGGACGGCTGTTCTCGCCTGTTCCCGGCTGTTCCCGGCACGCGGGACCGCAAATGGACCGCAGGAAAGGCACTGCGGTCCTATGCGTGGTGCCAGGCGGCAAGCCGGGAACGTCAATTGCGCGAGAGTCCGAGGAGAACGCTCGCCCTCGCGTCGAGCACCACTATCCGGCCAGCGACCAGGCGATGTCGTGAAGTCCGACTCGACGCTCTGGCCGAGGCCGGCTTGTGCATAATGCTGACTATGCGGCCGCCGGCTCTGGCAAGCTGCGGGAGATGGGGACCTGTGTCCTTCTCGAGGCAAGCGTAGCCTGAGAACCCCGGCCACCCAGCGCCGCGCAACTGAATAGGCTCAGAGCGGTGTGCGAAGCAGGCGTCTCGCGGGCTTCCAGGCGACCGGTTGCATGAGTCGGTGGGCTCTCAGATCCGCATCCTCGAAGCGGTCAGCCAGGAACGGCTGCCACACAGCCTCAAAGGTCGGCACTAGGACACCCTCCTCGAACGCTGTGGAGTGCCGTCCTCCTCTCCTGAGGATGTTGATCACTCGCTGATCGATGGAGGTGAAACCGCGCACGCCGGAGGGTCCGGAGTCGGGGATACCGCGCTCGGTGATCTTGACTGGCAGGTCGCGGTCGCCGCAGTAGTTCAGAACTGCCTGGATCTGTCCGCGCCCAAGCGCCGTCTCCCAATCCCAGTTGGGTGGCACGATAGACCCCACGAGCACGAGCCGCCCCAGCCGAAGCTCGGGTTCCGCTTGCAGCGCATGGGAGACGATCCAGGTGCCAAAGCTGTGTGCAACCACATCGGCCGGCGGGACTTTGGCGCCGGCGAACACCCCGACGAGATCTCCTTCAGCTTTGCGGACATCGTCGACGAACCTGCGCACGAGTGCACGCTGTCGGGACGGTATGAGCGCCGCGGAAGTGATCTTGCCGTACTTCCAGTTCCGGAACGGGACACTCACGCGGTACTCGCCATCAATCAGCCATTGCAGTTGCTCCTGCCAGGCGCCGCGTGTGCGGATCCCGTGGATCGCGATAACCCAGCCGACATCCCGGGCTCGTGCTCTTTGCAGCACGTACCGGGTCGTTTGTTGCGGCGGTGTCTCCTCGAGGTTCGCACCACATCTCTGGCAGTGGCCTTCCTGGAGCGACTCGTCGCTGAGTAGCGTCTCGCACTCCTCGGCGCCGCATCTGTGGCGGCTGGATCGCGTGAGCACGCCAGCGTCACATAGCGCCTCTGCAAGGCGTGCTGCGTACTCAGGGCCGGTCTGTATGAATTGGCCGAGGAGAACGACGTCAACGTCGATCGTGTCGGCGTCGCGTAGCCACGTGAGCACTCTTTGACGCACCTCTGGGTCGATGTCACCGAACGCGTTGAGCGCGCGAATAGCGGCTGCGATCATGGGCGTTATCGGAGTGCCTCCAGGGCACTCCACACCTCCTGTGAGCTCATCTTCCCCCACAGGAGGACGCGCTGTTCTCGACCATAAAGGCGAATGTGGAGTTCCCGTGCCTGCGTGCCATTCGCGGTCGGCGTCAGATAGCAATCGCTTGACCCGCCGACGAGCAGTTTGGGGTCGACAGCGCGGCGAACCTGGCGGATACCGGCGTCGTCCTGGTAGCTGGCGGTCTCCGAGGTAGCGGCGAGCCGGACGTTACCGGACTGGCCTTGGAACATAGTGGAGGCCATCCGTACGCTCACGGCGCCTCCCTGTTTGCCGCGTGTAAGGCCTTCGCCGTCGAGTCGCATGATCGCGCGAGGGATGCTCAGCACCCGCCAGCGCGAGCGCTGCGTCAGTACCTTGTCGACGGCTTCGAGTACCAGGTCGCGCTGGGTGCTGTAGTCGTGCTCCTCGGAGCTGCGCGTGAGGAACACGCCGGCAAGGTCGGAGTCGAACCTCCACTCAAAGCGTGCGGCGAGCCGCGTCCAGCGCCGCTCGTAGGCATGAAAGTGGATGTCCTCTCCGTCGATGACCTCTTGGTAGTCAAGCTTGCTCCGGCGGACAAGCGTCGGACTGCCCCTCACCCATATGAACGAGATGCCGTCCGCGCTGTGGCGGATGGTGGCGAGCGTGAGCTTGTCCTCTGGCCTACCGGGCAGCTCAGCATCGAGGAACTTGGTGTACCCGCTGGCCTTCAGTGCGGCTGCGAGTGCCGTCGGATCCCGAAACGTGGCGCGCTGATTACGAGGCACCGCGTATAGGTAGGCATGTTGATCGCCCCATCCTTCGACCTCTGCCAGCCACCCTCGGATGTCCTCCTTGGTGAGCTGGCCACTCGAGATCGCCTCGCGAAGGTGCGCCTCGAACTGCTCCTTGTTTGTACCGATTGGCAGTTGCTTGGCGCGCAACAGCTCCTTGATGAAGCGATTGCCCTGTAGGAGCGCAAGGTCCAACAGACGGTTGGTGTTCGCTTCCGCGCGAGTGGTGTCTTCTTTTCGTGTCATCTTACTTGTCGCTCAGTCACATTCCAGTAAGCGCCGGGTGGAGGATTCGCCGTTTTCGTAGGTGGTTCTCTGGCTTGCAGGAAGCATCTCGGCACGCTGTGGGCAACCCAGCTAGGTTTGCGCATATTCCCGGATGGCAACCGACATCCACATTTACGATTTTCGACGAATATGCGATTAGTCCTGGGTAGCGCTTTTCACAGATGTCTTTGCGCTCATTCGCGGCTGCTCGGTGGGTTCGGTGGCCGCAAAGCGACCGCAACACGGCGCTCGCGGATGAACTCCATTAAGGAGCTGCGCTGGGCAAGCGCAATCCCGATTACAGATCGACCGCGAGATCCCAACTGGATGAGCGACAGTCAGGCTAGAACCGAGTGGCCCGTGCGCGGCGCGCGCGCTCGAGCGCGAAAATCAAACCCTCGATGGATAGGCGCTAAGCCCTCTTCCGTCGCTTGCGCCGACGCGGCTTGTGCTTCCGGGCGCGATGCCCGGCCGAGTCATGGTGCTCGTCCTCGACGCGTTCTTCCTTCGCGGGAGCGGCCCCCCTCTCACGCAGAAACCCTTCGGCCCAGCGAAGCTGGCCCTCTGCGATCTCCGCCGCGGCTTGGCGCAGGCGCGTATCCAGGTCATCCATCCACAGCACGCGACCAAAGCCGCGCTCCCAGCATCGGGTGGCGATCGACATGTATGCGGGCATTAGCAGGAATACCGTGAACACCGTCCCGACCGCGAGCGCTCCCGTGCTTACTTTGCTCAGCGGGCCTTCGCCGGCATGCGAAAGGAATATGTAGATCGCCGTAAGCGCGGACGCCCCGATAGCGCAGGCGCGCGTCACCACGCTCCGAGCCTGACCATGACCATCCCGGTCGATCTCGAGCTTGAAGCCACGATTGGGGACCCCCAACACCAGCCAAAGCACGCCGACGGCGAGTGCTTTCTCAGTGTGGAGAGCGGTAGCGCTGCTGTGATCAGGCCCAAGGCTCCCATTCGACGCCAAGTCCGAGAGCGCCAGGAGCACACTCAAGGCCACCGCCAACAGCACCGCCGATGAGAGCCCCACACGAAGAAAGTCCGAGCGACTCTTGTACTGCACGACCAAAGCAGTCGAGCCAAGGAAATACAGCACCCCCGTCACATAGCCGTTGAAATAATCACCGGCGACGAGAAGGGCGATGCCCAGGAACTGCCCACCGAAACAGAGCGAGAACAACGGGAAGAACGCCTCAAGCAAACTCGGTGGCTGTTCCAGCGAGCTAGCATGGTTCCGCTGGCCTTGATTGCGTGCCGCGTGCTTAGTCATGGCCGGAACAGATCAGAGGGTACGCGAGGGGTTGCCGCAAATTATTGAGCGGCGATTTCGTTGTCGGCTGTGTCAGCTCGTCTAGCAAACTGTGACGGGCGGGCAGATCGCGGTGGGGAATGACGATGGGCCACGGATACTACGTGCGTAGTCCCGTCGGTGGCGGAGGCGGCTCGGCAATAAGGCGTGGTTGAGGGAGTGGTGTGGCTCCGTGCACGCCGTGCGCGTTGCGAAAGAGGCACAGCACTTGTCCGGCAGGTCGAGCCGCGCTTGGAGCGAGTAGCCCGGCCCACCCTTCGTGCGATAGCTGCCCGCCAACCTCCTGGAAGGCCGGCCAGCTCAAGTGGCCGGGAACGGGCGAGGGGAGACCGACGGCGGACAGCTGCTCTGTTGATGAGAGGTCGGCAACCTCCACGTCGACCTCCCACGTCCACAGTGCGCGAGGCATCTGCGCGAGGGGCGGGATTGCCCGCTCGGCGAGGTGTCGGTACCACTCCGCCCATGCGGTCTGCTCGCTATCGGCGAGGTAGAGCGCGTCTACGATGTCGCCGCGCTGCCAACGGTTATCTGGAGGCGGGTCGCGTTCGGGTAGTGGCGGTGATCTGGGGTAGGTGTGCTTGACCCAGCGTCCGCGTACGGCGATCGCTGCGACCTCTGGCGGCACGTCAGCTTGCGCCTGGGTCCTCGAGGCCTGAGATCAGGCGGGCAACCGCTCGGTAATCGCCCTTGGCGATGCGGTCGATCGGCTTGTCGTCATCGAGCGCAGGGATGGGCTTGCTGAGCCATACGGGGATATATGTGGGGCGGATGACGCGTGCGAGTCGTTCGACCAGCGAGGAGAGCTCGGCGAGTCGCTCGGCGCGGACGCCGCTCGGAGCGCTGCGACGTGCGAGCCATTCCCGCACAGTGCTCGGCGCCGCGCCCGTTGCGCGGGCGATGTCGCGGTCGGAGAGGTGGCCGGTGTCGTGGACGTGGATCGCCTCTTCAGCGTAGGCAAGAGTCATATACGGAAGTCTAGCATCATGTCGGCGCGAAAACGTCAGTATCCTGGCATCAAACGGAACAGACGATTGTATACGGCATCGCCGCGCTTGAACATGACCCAGGCTGACAGATGTTCACGATGGCATACGCTTGGCCTCGCTCGCCGGCGGCCCGGCACTGCGACGGTCTGAAGGACGACCGCAGACGGCCGGAAATCCGCATAGGAAAGCCAACCTGTACCTTTCTCCCCGATATGACATTTATCTGCGAAAGCAGCAGGTGAACACAGTGTGCTCGATCGCCTGACACAACGCCAGCCGTCCCGCTGGTTTCGAGCTTCGCTCTACCGTGGATCTGCATCTGGGCCTCCCAGAGGTGAGTTCTCGCACAGCCTGGGAAGGCCGGATGCCTCCTCAACCGTTCACAACGTATGTAGGCACGTCACTTTTAGCTAGCGGGCCGCGAGCGCTGCGAGCGGGGCGTCGCAGGCGGGACTGCGCCAGTCTTTGGCCATCGCCTTCTCGGCGATCGAGACCGACTCATCGTCAGCCAAGTCGTCGAGCTCGGCGTCGTAGGCAACGCATTCGAGAGGTGGGGGAGAGGGTGTCGGGTTCGGACCAGGGGGCTGTGGGCTCGGCGGGTACGGGCTTGGACTTGGCGGAAGCGTTGGAGTCTGCCCTTGCTTGTAGAGGGCGCTTTGCTCGATTTGCCTGAGTGGACTGCCGCAGGCTCCGTAGCGTGGGTCTTTCATGACTGCGTGAGCGATGAGTGTCGCCGACTCCTGGTGAACAAGAGCAGCGAGTTCGTTGTAGACGGCAATGCAGTCAGGGGAGGGCGGGTCGATGCGATTCTGGGCGTCTGCGACAGCAATACCGCAGACGGCAGTTATGAGCCCCGAGGCGATCACACCGGCGAGCCGTCTCCACGCCTTTGGGCCGGGAGGGGCTTTGGCGAGAGCGACTGCAAAGGCTGCGGATGAAGCGAGAGAGACGGCGCCGACGGAGCCCCATACGCTTACGCGCAGACTCGTCGCCGACTTCGTGAGGGAGAGAACGGCTGGGACGAGTGCGAGAAGAAGGAAGAACGCCAGAATCGCGGCTGCCACCCAAAGCAGCGATCTCGTAGGACCCGCGAAGTCGAAAACGCGAGGCGAGGTCGTGACGCCGGTACGCAGCGCTGGGCGGGGTCTTATGCGTCGGCGCGGAGGTCCGGTCTTCGGAGGAGACCTGACGCGCTCGTGGCGCCCCGGCCCGGATCTTTCGCTCGCGTCCGCTCCGTGCAGGGCGCTCATGACCAAGACGACAAAGCCAAAGACAATGCTCGCGGAGACGAGCTGTACTCCGTGCTCTGCTCCTCGGCCGGCGAGAGCCGAAAGCGAGACGCCGATTCCCCCGCCAAGGACGGCGGTAGTGACGATGGCGGAAGCGAGGTCGATCACGCGCGCGCCGCGAACTCTGAAATACGCATTCACGGCGACGATGCCGACGAGCTCTACTAGGAGCGTCAGCTCCGACGCCTGTTGAAAGGCCTGCTCTGAGGACCGCGGGGCGACTCTCTCGTCGAGGGCGGCGAAAGCTGCGGCTGCGCAGACGATCGGCACTAGCACCGGCAGGCGGAGGATCGGCTCTCGCAACCATTTCGGGATTACACTTCGTCGCGAGCTATCGGCCTCGGAGCTCCGCAAGTCCTTGGCGAAATAGATCTCGCCTCCAAAACGAAATCCCCGCGCCGCGTTCGGGCCCCCAGCCCAGATGACGGCTATATAGAGAGCGAATGTGAGCGCGGCGACAACGATGACGGCGGCCTTCACCGGCGCGGTGACGTCCTCGTTCCAGCCGAGATAGCCGCAGACAACGACGAACGTCAGGACGAGGGCAGTCGCAACCAACAAGACACGGAGAGACCATCCGGTTACTGGCTCGAGTCCCACCGGTCTCGGGTCCTTGGTCCCACCACGAGTCGGCGGATCGTTGTCCACCATCGTCGCGAGCGTATCGGACGATCCGGCGCATCCTGCTCGGGTCGCGAGGCTGCGCCGCACCTGGCATCTTCAAGGCGCTTACGTGCTGGTCTTGGCGCGTCCGTCGGCGCCCAGCGTGCTTGACCATACGCGCATGAGGGCGTGATTCAACCGGAGATCCTGTCTCTGGCTACAGCGTCCCGTGCAGCCGCCCGATCGCCTCTACCGCCTCGCGGTTCAGATACCGTCCGGTCCGGGCGATTGCTGACAGTAGTCACCTGTGGCGGTAGCGTGTGTCAGGAGAAGGTCCCGGGTTCTCGTCGTTCTTTTCGCGGTCTGTCATCTGCTGAGTGTTTGCCGGACGAGTTGGAGCGGGACCATGAGGGTATTGGGCGTGAGGTTTGAGGGCTCGAATCCGAATGCGTGGTAGAAGGATGCGGCGCGCTCGTCGATGGCGTCTACGATGACTGCTCGGATGGCGAGTTCGTCGGAGGCTCGTAGGACGCGCTGAAGCGCGTCGAGAAGCAGACTGCGTCCGAGACCGGCACCCTGATGGGGGATGGAGACGGCGAGGCGGGCGAGGAGCGCGACCGGGATCGGAAAGTGCCGCGAGAGTCCTCGGCTTACGCCGGCGCTTGCTTGCGCGAACTCGACTTGCGCCGCGACGAGGGTGTAGTAGCCCGCGACGTTGCCATCGGGGTCGGTTGTGACGAACGTGCGGGCGGCGTCGCGACGCTGGCTCTGACTGGCGTAGGCGCGTAGCCAGCGGTCCAGGTTCTCTTGGCCGCAGCTGAAGGTCTCGACGCGATGTCGTCCACGGTCGAGAGCCGTGATCGCGCTCAGCCGCGGCGTCACGCGTCGGGCAGAACGCTCGGCTTCTGAGTTAGCCGGTGCAGGCCTTGTTCGGCGCTGGGGGAGGGTTGCTCCAGTGCGGCGAGAAAGCGCTGGGCGGCCTCGTCATCGACGACGTACCGAGTGCGCTCGGCGAGAGTGCGCTCAGCCTCGCGGCGAGCCGCCTGGCGCACGAACTCGCTGAGGGTCTCGCCGTTGACCGTTGCGGCAGCCTGCTCGAGGTTGCGCTCCTCCTCGGTGATCCGGATCTCGATCCTGCGCGTCTTCGTGGGGGCATTTGAGGCCATACCCATAGTGTACGGCATACGTCCGGACAAGTCGCAACCTCAACGGCGGCAGCTATAGCGTCGTATGTAGTCGTCCGATCGTCTCGACCGTCTCGCGGTTCAAATACCGTCCGGTTAGGGCGACTCGAATCTCGTTGGATGCTGGTGGGGCTGGAGGGGGCCTGAGGCCCGGGAATCGGCCTTGGAATCGGGGATCTGGGGGACTGCGGGCGCGGAGCGCTCGCTCGCCGCTGGAGCCGGTCTTGGCCGCGACCGCCCACGAAACCGCCCACGTGCGAGGGCGTGGGCGTCTGAAACAGCGAGGCAAACCACTCGCCACGCCAGAACACGCGCCGGATAGCTCCGTGACAAGCGCAACACTGTCCATCAGCGATGCCACCTGGACTCCCCAGAGACCCTAAGCACGATCCGCGGCTACTCATTCCCGGCTGGTGGCGTGACTCCAGTGGCCTGATCCTGCCGACCAGCGCTCCGCTAGGGGTCGAAGAGCCGCTGTGGGATCTTCCGGTGGAGCTTCGCCCGCAGCCCACCCCGGTCGCGCTCGAGCGGCACGCGCCGGCCCCCACCGACCAGTTCTTCGCCTACATCGACGAGGAGCTACTCGACGTCCAACCCAGCACACCGGCTGAAGTCCGTGCGCTCGTGCGAGCGCTGCCCGCCGAGCCCTCGCTCGTGATCCTCGCGAAGCTGACGGCACGCGTCAACCAGCTCGGCTTCCGCGCCCGCGAACAGCTCACGCTCGCGGAAGAGTTCTACGGGCCCGGAGCGCTGTTCGACCGGCTGAGAATGCTTGTGCGCGCCGAGCCCTCGCGACGGGTCTTCGCCGAGCAGCAGCTGCTGCTGCTCTTCTGGCTGATCATGTGCGAGGCCCCGGACAGCGACGCCCGCGAGATGACACCCGAGCAGTACCGGCTGCTCAAGGGCGCACTGGTCGCCTGCTCGACCGTCGTCGGGGTGCAGACCAAACGTCTGCACGACGGCACCGACCCCGGAGAATGGCTCGGCTACTTCGTGCAGCTATCGGCGCTCTACCGACAGGAAATGCCGTTGCCGTCCCTCGCGCGCGCCCAGGAGTTGTTCGCTCGCTCGCGCGACGAGATCGCACAGGAAGACCACCAGTATTGCCCGCTGGACCAGTGGCATCGCGACACCTACGGCCTCGACGTCGAGGAGCAACTACGCCTGGCATTCGGGCTCTCAGCGCTCGCCCAAGCCTTCGACCAGCATTGCGACGCGGGCAGACGCGTCTACCTCGCCCCCGACGTGATCGAGGACTTCCTCGTCAAAGCCCACCTCGCCGACCGCCGCGATCAGGTGCTCGCGCTGATCAGCGCCACCCGTCCCCAGCTCGCCACAGAGCTGGGCGAGGAACCACACGACTCCACACGCGCGATCTGGGACGCCACCCCGTTCAAGCGCTTCCCCTTCTTGCGCTGCCGCGACGGCGGCCTGATCCTGCTCTCCCCAAAGTTCGTGCAGAGCTGGTTCACCGAGGGCTTCCACTTCCGCTCGCTCCACGCCGCCCAACTACTCGACAAGGACACCAGCGGCAAGCGACGCGACAGCCATGTCCAGCGCTACCAGAACTTCACAGGCCGGGTGTACGAGCGCTACTGCTTGGATCTCGCGCGATCGGTGCACACCCGCACCGGACTACAGGCAGCACGCGTGCTTGGGGAGCACCCCTTCAGCAAGTCCAAACGCAAGCGAGCCGGCAAGGGCGAGAAGACAAGCGATGTCGCCATAGACATCGGACACGATTTGATCCTGATCGAGACGACCGCGAGTCGTCTGGCGGCCTCCGGGCTGCACACAGGCGACCTCGCCAGGATCACCGGCGATGTGGATCGTGCGATTGTCGCAAAGATCAACCAGCTGGATAACTGCATCAACCACCTCGTCAAAGGTCACGCCAAGCTCCCCGGCGTGCGGATCGAGACCGTCGAGCGGGTCTGGCCGGTGATCGTCAGCTTCGCCGCAGTCCAGCAGAACCCGGTCCTCTGGGAATACATCGACCAGCGAACAGCCGGGACGCTGAGCCAGGCACGCGTCAGACCCCTCACGTTGCTCGACCCCGAGGAGTACGAGCTGCTCTGCGGCCTTGTCCAAGCCGGCTATCCGTTGCCCGAGCTACTCGCCGCTAAGACATCACCACTGTACGCTCGGTTGGACTTCGCGTACTGGCTGACCCGCGACCCACAGGCGCCGAAAGACGGCCCGCACCGCCCCAAGCTCGTCGAGGAGAGCTTCGCCCTTGCGACCGGGCTCGTCGTCGCCGGAATCGACTTCACAGTCCACGGGCAAGCGGCCTGACCCAGCGTTTAGCCTCGGCTGCACGCGCCGGACGTGGGCGTCTGCCACGTCGGCTGATGGGAGCCGCGTTCACCCGTCTGTTCGCCATACTTATCGGCGCGTGCGTCTCGTCACTCGCTACGTGGGTGTCGCGGGTCACGGTCGAGCTGTCGGCGTGCCGAGGAACTTCGCGACCAGCCGCGTGTCCCCGGTCGCCTGGCGAGATGGCGGAAAGGGCATATCCGACGACGCGCGTGCCCTGGAGCCGGAAGTCCCGTGGCGAAAGATCGCCGGCATGCGGGACGTGCTGATTCACGAGTCCTTTGGGGTGGAGCTGGGGCTGGTTTGGGATGTCGTCGAGGACGAACTGCCGACGCCCGTGGATTGGAGTCATGAGTCACGAAGATAACCCACTCAAGTTGCTCAGCCGCGCTGCGGCTAGATTGTGCGGGCACCGATGAAGGCTTCAATGGCCGTCCATGCGGCGCTGTGAGTCAGCGGCCCGAGCCGCAGCGTCCAGTCGTCTCCCAGCTCCTGTCGAACGGACGCTGAGAGGTTCGCGGCGCGGAGATGTCGTCGCTGTGCTTCGGCACGCTCAAAGCCCGTTGCGCCGTGGTACGTAGCGTCCAGGCCGTAGCGTCCGCCCTCGACGGGCCACACCGAGAGGCGATCAGGGGCAAGGACAGGACCGGTCTCTGCAGGTAGTGTCATGAGGGGTTCGTCGGCTAGCGATTGCGACGTTGGTGAAGGGTAACGGTGAGTGTTGATCCTCGACCTGCAACGACTCCGCACCAGACGGGACGAGATCCTGGCATGCACAGCAGATCACGGTGCCGCAATGTCCGCGTGTTCGGCTCGACGGCCAGGGGCGAGACGGATACGTCAAGCGATGTAGACATGCTCGTTGAGATGGAACCTGCGACCGATCAAGGCACCGTGTCGAGCATCAGGTGTACCCTGGCGTTTCCTGAGGGTGGGCTATTCACCACCGAAGGCGAACGATGAGCGCCACATTGCAATTCGACGAGGATGCTTCCCGGCGCGTGGAGAGGATCTACACCACGCCTGATGTCGTCGAGCAGCGCCAAGCGATTCTGCGGGCGCTTGCGCTTCAGCCCGGTGAGCGCGCGATCGACATCGGTTCGG
>JBAUXH010000308.1:0-2374 GCA_049584155.1 Solirubrobacteraceae bacterium | reverse complement strand
CTTTCAAGGGTTGCAAAGTGCCACGTGATTCCGCGTAGCTCGTCACCTTGATCTCGGTAGGTCCACTTGCTGGCCGGGGCGCTGTCCGCGGTTTTTGTGTCGGAGGGCGATGCAGCTTTCGTATTGTTGGCTGCGTCTTCCGTAGCGGCTAGCTTCGCGGCGGGCGTGGATGGTGTCGCCGCTGGTGTCGCGTTTCCGGCTTGTGCGGGTGACGAGGACGGCGTGGTCGCCCCGTTTGACATCAGATACACGGCGATTCCGACCACCGCGAAAACGATGATCACGCCACGTTTGCCGCTCATTAGGCTCGCCATTTTAGGCCCCATGTCCTGACAAGAAGGGCAGTATGGCGATGAGGTTTGAGCGGTTGGTTACGGTATAAATCCGTCCCGAATTGAGGCAGGTGACCGGATAAAGCACTCCCCCACGTCGTCACCGCTTTCATTGCCAAGCGCGCCGAACTCGCCGGTCGCAGCGAGCACCTTCAAGAGGACCTTCGTCAGGCCGTAGTCGATCTCGACAACGTCGAGGCCACGTTGTCGAGTCTTCGCGCCCGACATTGAAATCCCGAATCTCGCACCGCGACAGGTGCCGGCCGGCCCTCCCGGCCATGAAAGGCGATACGTCGCGGATTGTGCTCAATGCGATCCACACGGCGGATCGACCGCCCACGACCAATGAACTCACTGAAACGGTGATGAAGGCCAGAGGGCTTGATATCGACACGTGGTCCTGTTCCGCGTGATGTCGAAGCTGCGTGCCTTCGGAACTTGAAGAACCAGCGCGGGATCGTCCGCTCCATGCCGGGACCGGGACCACAGCATCTATGGCAGATTAATCCGGCCCGAGCAGCCTGATAGCCGCGCCAACGCCGGACCAGATGGTCGCGGGGCTGATTGTGAAGCGGCAGGAGATCGCGGTGCAAATAGAGTCACTCCAAAGACAGGTGAAGACCGCGACCACTGCGCCCGACAGAGTCGAAGCGACGATGCGGATATTCAAGCCCGATCTCGACCTATCGCAGTTTCCTGCGCGTCCGGTGCCGCCAGCGCATTCGGCGTTCAAGGGAGAGATCACGCGGATCGTGTTCGCCGCCCTGCGGGGCGCGCCCGAGCCGCTGACAGCGCGCGATCTGGCGGTGATTGTGATGCGAGAGCAGGGGTTGCCGTTGAACGACTTGAAGCTGGCGAGGGTAACGCAGAGCCGGCGAACAGCGTCCGCACGTCCCGCATTTTCCCTGTCAAACAGGGAATTCCAGGGCCGGCCAACCTGGCGAGAATTCCTTTCATTAGGGATGTTCGCTGGAGCGGGGTGCTGACCCGACTTCGCACTCCACCGCACGGGATTCGAACTATTGCGGCCACCTGAGCGCCAGCGCGCTTGTAAGTGCAAAGCCGCTATTCCCCACTCAGCGGTGTTGCCGGGACCCAGCGGTTAGAAATTCGCGAATAATGCACTCTACCGGTTTCGCACCGAGCGAATAGCCCGACTAGTGGAGCGATAGGGCCAGCGCCGGAATCATGTTGTCGATCAGAAAGGGTTGACCGCGGCAATCGCGAATCATCGGCTCAGGCTGCTCCCCCGTTTGAGCCCCTTGAGCGTGTCCATTATGGTGAGAGCACGAACCTTCTTTCGGTCCAACAGCTGGTCATGCACGAAGTCCATGGCCCAGATGTCGTTCGCTGCCGTTGCCGTCGTGCGGTCGGACCTGAGCTTCGCCTTCGCTCGTCGCTTGGGCGTTTTGTTGCACAATTGCAGGCCCATCTCGCGATAGTGACAGCATACCGCTTCACATTTACCTCCCAGCCTTCTCGCCTCAACAGCACGTGAATGCGCCTGTAACCATAGCGCACCCGCGTCTCCGCGATCTCCTTGATCCTGTTTCCAAGCCCTGCCTGCTCGGGCCGTCGTGAGCGGTAGTGATAAGTCGATCGATCGATCGACCGGCAAAGCGCGGCAAGCCCGACGTCCTGCAGCATCTCCTTGTCGAGCGATAGATCAGCAACGACCCGCTTCAAGCGGCTGGTCTCTTCATCGAGCTGCTTCAGACGCTTCATCTCCGACGGCATCAGGCTGCCGTACTCCTTGCGCCAGTTATAGAACGTCGCTTCGCTGATCCCGGCCCTCCGGCACACCTCCGTGACCGCCGTGCCTTCCTCAGCCTGGCGCAGAATGAATGCGATCGCTCCTTCCGTGAACCTCGTCTTCTTCATGGAAAATCCCTCCGACCGGCCAAGGATCGTAAATTAGAATTTTCCAGCTCAAAGCGGTTCAATTTCCGGGAGGCAGGTCAAATCTGACCGCGGCAGCCCGTCACGGCAGAAGCAAGGCCGGAGATTCTCACTGCGAAACCTTGAATCAATTGCTTCAGGAG
>JBAUXH010000307.1:0-2801 GCA_049584155.1 Solirubrobacteraceae bacterium | reverse complement strand
GCCGTATACGGCACGGCAGCAGGGCCGCATGCGGCCCTGCTCGGAGGCGCACATGTGCGCCTCCGCCGAGCGGCGCATGCGCCGCTCGGGACAACATCAGTCTTTACAAGCCATCTGCGGCCCTCCGCTTATGAGCAGCACATGCGCCGGGCGGCCCCGTACCTAGACGGGCGTCACCCCGTTGCGCTTCGCCGGCCACTCGCGCTGCTTTGAGCTCGCGTGCGCGAACCGCCGCACCAGATCCGCGCGCAGCTCTCGCGGCTCGACCACCGCGTCAACGACCATCTCGGAGGCCAGGTGCAGGATGTCGATGTCCTCGCCGTACTCCCGGCGCAGTTCCTCGGTCTTCTGTGCGCGCTCATCCTCATCCTCGATCGCCTGCAGCTGGTTGTAATAAACCGCGTTGATCGCCGCCTGCGGGCCCATCACGGCGATCGAGGCGCTCGGCAGCGCGATGCAGCAGTCGGGCTCGAAGGCCGGTCCGGCCATCGCATACAGACCCGCGCCGTAGGCCTTGCGCACGACCACCGAGACCTTCGGTACGGTCGCCTCGCTGACCGCGCTGATCATCTTCGCGCCGTGGCGGATGATGCCTTCGCGCTCAACCTGCGTGCCGATCATGAACCCGGGCACGTCCGCGAGGAATAGCAGCGGCACGTTGAACGCGTTGCACGTCGCGATGAAGCGCGCGGCCTTATCGGCCGAGTCGCCGAACAGCACGCCCCCCTTGTGCTTCGGCTGGTTAGCCACGATCCCGATCGCGCTTCCGTCCAGGCGCGCGTACCCCACGACGATCTCCTTCGCCCAGCGCGGATGCACCTCCAGCAGCGAACCCGCATCGATGACCGCCTCGATTAGCGCCTTCATGTCGAACGGCTTGTTCTCGTCCTCGGGCACGATCTCCTCGATCGGGGTGCTCGACGCGGGCTCCGCCGCCGCTGCCGAGGGTGGACTCTGTTGCCAGTTACCCGGCATGTAGGAGAGGTAGCGTCTTGCAAGCGCGATCCCATCCTCGTCGCTCTTCACCAGCTGATGGCCGCACCCGCTCACGCTCGTGTGCATCCGCGCGCCGCCCATCTCCTCCAGGCTGACCTTCTCCCCGATCACCATCTCCGCCATCCGCGGCGAGCCGAGATACATCGAGGCGTTGCCCTCGCGCATGATCACGATGTCGCAGAAGGCCGGGATGTAGGCGCCGCCTGCGGCGCTCGGGCCGAACAGCACGCATACCTGCGGCACCACGCCCGACATGCGCACCTCGTTGTAGAAGATCCGCCCCGCCCCGCGACGACCGGGGAACATCTGCACCTGCTCGGTGATCCGCGCGCCGGCCGAGTCCACCAGGTACACCATCGGCACCCTCAACTCCAGCGCCCGTTCCTGGATGCGCAGGATCTTCTCGACCGTCTTCGGTCCCCACGAGCCGGCCTTCACGGTCGGGTCGTTCGCCATCAGCGCGACCGTCCTGCCTGCCACCGTGCCCACGCCCGTGACGACCCCGTCGGCGCCCAGCCCCTCCTCCTGCCAGTTCGCCAGCAGCCCCTCCTCGGCGAAGCTACCCTCGTCCAGCAGCAGCGCGATCCGCTCGCGCACTCCCAGCTTGCCCTGCTCTTTCGCCTTCTCGCGATGACGTTCCGGGCCGCCTTCTAGCGCTTTCCCGACCGCCACCCCCAGATCGCTCATCAGTTCACCCGCGCCGCCTGCCGCTAGACGCCGGGATTCTCGACCGGCGTCTCGCCCGAGTAGTCATAGAACCCCATCCCCGACTTGCGCCCGTACCACCCCGCGCTCAACATCTTGCGCAGCACCGGCGGGCGCGCGAAGCGCCGCTCGCGGAACTCGTCGAAGAGCACGTCGCAGATCGACCCGAGCGTGTCCAACCCGACGAAGTCCGATAGCGCCAGTGGGCCCATCGGGTGTCCCGCGCCGGCCTTCATCGCCTCGTCGATCTCGCTCACCGAGCCCACGCCCTCTTCATACCCCCGCATCCCGTCGAGTAGGTAGGGCACCAGTAGGCGGTTGACGATGAACCCTGCCCGGTCTTTCGTGGCGATCGCCAGCTTGCCCTCCGACTTCGCGAACTCCCGGGCGGTCTCCAGCGCCTCGTCCGAGGTCGTCACGCAGCGCACTACCTCCACGAGCTTCATCACCTGCGCGGGGTTGAAGTAGTGCAGCCCCACGAACTTCTCCGGCCGGCTCGTCACCGCCGCCTGATCGATCACCGCCAGCGAGGACGTGTTCGTCGCGAACACCGCCTCCGGCTTGACGATCCGATCGAGCTCCTTCCACATCTCGAGCTTCAGCCCTAGGTTCTCGGTGATCGCCTCGATCACCAGGTCGCAGTCGGCCAGGTCTTTGTAGTCGGTCGTCCCCTTGATCCGCGCGCGCACCGCGTCGGCGTCCTCCTGGCTTGACTTCCCCTTCTCCACGGCGCGCGCGAGCTGCTTCTCGATCTTCCCGATCCCCTTCGCGAGCGTCGCCTCGTCGACCTCGCGCAGCACCACCTCATAGCCGCTCTGCGCCGCCACCTGTGCGATCCCGTGCCCCATCAAGCCCGCTCCGAGCACCCCCACCTGCTTCAGCTGCTGCGCCATTAGCCCTCCGTTTGGTCTGCGATTGGTGAGCGCAGCCTATATCCCTACCCACACCGCCGAGTCCAGGTAGCCTCAGTCTGGTGGATTCCGAAGAGACGTTCGATCTCGCCGCCGCGGGCCTGCGCGCCGACGGCAACGATCTGCGCGTCTCGGTCGAGGTGCTCGCCGCCAAGCTCGAGTCCTCGCTGCCCGGGCGCTGCCGCGTCG
>JBAUXH010000306.1:0-1665 GCA_049584155.1 Solirubrobacteraceae bacterium | reverse complement strand
GTGTACGGCAAGACCGGGACCGCGGAACGCGCAGGCCAGATCGAACAGGCGTGGTACATGTGCTTCCTGCCGGACCCCAAGCGGCCGATCCTGATCGCGGTGACAGTCGAACAGGGCGGCTTCGGCGACCAGGCCGCAGCCCCGGTGGCGCGGCTGATCGCTGCGAAGTGGTTCCACCAGCCGTTGAAGCTCGTAAGCGGCTCCAACCCGGATCACTGATGGCACCGCTCAGCCCGATCGCAGTCCCCGAGGAGACCCGCCGATCCGAGCGCGGCGCGCAGGAGGTCCGTAGGAGGCCGCACCTGCCGCTTGACCCGCTGCTGACGCTGGCGGTGCTGGCGCTGGGGATCTGCTCAGTGGGCATCCTCGGGTGGGTCACCTCCGAAGTGGTGCCGGGCCAGCCGCACTACTACTCCGAGCGCCAGGCCGCCTATCTGATCATCGGCGTGGTGTTGATGGTGGTGGCGGCGCGCTTTGACTACGCGCGCCTGCGCCACTACAAAGTGGCGATCTACGCCGGGCTGCTGCTGAGCATCCTGGCGGTGCTCGGGGCCGGACATGGGGCCAACGGGGCGGTGCGGGCGATCAGCTTCCCGTTCTTCTCCTTCCAGGCCTCCGAGCTCGGCAAGGTGCTGCTGATCCTCGCGCTCTCCGCCTTAGTGGTGGACCGCTCCAGGCAGCTGCGCGAGCGGGAGACCACCGCCCGGGTGATGCTGGCGACGCTGGTGCCGGCGATGTTCGTGATCGCCCAGCCCGATCTCGGCTCGGGCTTGGTCTACGTGACGATCGCGCTGACGCTGCTGTTCGTTGCGGGGGTTCCGTGGAGCCACCTGGCGGGTCTCGTGGGGCTCGGGGCGGTGGCGATCGCGCTCGTGCTGGTGGTGGCCCCGGCCGCGGGGGTGCACGTGCTCAAGCCCTTCCAGGTGGAACGTCTGACGGCCTTCCTGCACCCCTCCGACAACCCCGAAAAAAAGGCCAGCTATCAGCAGCTCGAGTCGAAGATCGCGATCGGCGCAGGGCAGCGGACCGGCAGCGGCGCGAACGATACCCAGATCAAGGGCAACTATGTGCCCGAGGACAGCACGGACTTCATCTTCGCCGCGATCGGCGAGCGCTACGGCTTCGTGGGCGCGGCGCTGGTGCTGTCGCTGTACGCCCTGCTGATCTGGCGCGCGCTGCGGATCCTCACGATGGCGAAGGATCTGTTCGGTGCGCTGGTGGCGGGGGGTGTTGTGGCTATGCTTATGTTTCAGGTGTTCGTCAACGTGGGCATGGCCGTCGGGATCATGCCCGTCACCGGGGTTACGCTGCCGCTCATGAGCTATGGCGGTTCATCGGTGATAGCGACGCTGCTGGCCGTGGGCCTGCTGCAGTCGATCTATGTTCAGGCGCGCGCCACCGAGGCTTTGAAGGGCCGCGTGTTGCGGCCCTAGGCAAACGGAACAGACAATGCTCACCGAGAACCCCAGACAGCCCGCTCGCACGACTCCCGTGCCGCGTGGCGTCTGCGCAGGCACTGCAGAGGGGCCGCCGCCCGATCGATTCGCGATCGGGTGCTTCGCGGACAGCCGAAGGCTGCCCGCGCGACTGTCCGTCCGCTGCGCAGAGGACGCTCCACCGTGCGCCTGGCCCGCTGGGCCGGCCGGGAAGCGAGTCGTCCGGGGC
>JBAUXH010000305.1:0-1651 GCA_049584155.1 Solirubrobacteraceae bacterium | reverse complement strand
CATATTGCAGGAGCTGCTACAAGGTTTCTCCGGGCCAAAAGCGCGTGACCAGATCATAGCGAGGTTGTCCGCGCTGCCGCTGCTGACGCCGGAACTTCAGGACCATGTTGACGCGGCGGAGCTGCGCAATCAGTGCCGCAGGTCGGGCGTGCAGGTCGAGACGGTCGACGCGCTGTTGGCCCAGCTTTGCATAAGGCACGATCTGACGATGCTGGCGACCGACAGGGATTTCGCGTTCATTGCCAGGCATTCAGCGCTGAAGCTTTGGAAAGCATGATGACCAAAGACGTTCTCCTCGCCGTCATCCTCGGTGCGCACGGCCTCAAGGGCGAGGTGAAGGTGAAGACCTTCACCGAAGCGCCCCAGGCGCTGGCGCGCTACAAGCAGCTACATGCGCGCGACGGGCGCGTCTTCACGGTGGCCGAGCTTCGTCCCGCCAAGGCCGATGAGGCGGTCGTCTCCCTCGCGGGGGTCTCCGGGCGTACCGCTGCTGAAGACCTGAAAGGCCTCCAGCTCTTCGTCGCACGCGACGCGCTCCCCGCGCCCGACGCGAACGAGTACTATCACGCCGATCTCGTCGGCCTCACCGCGATGGACGAGGAAGATCGCACCATCGGCACGGTCAGGGCGATCCACAATTACGGCGCGGGCGACGTGATCGAGATCCTGCGCGACGACGGCGACAGCGTGATGCTGCCCTTCGCGCGCGATTTCGTGCCGCTGGTCGATGTCGCCAATACGCGCATCGTCGTCGCCGTGCCGGAAGATGTGGAAGCCGGCGAGAAAGGAAACGTCGAATGAGCACGCTCACCTTCCGCACCGCGATCAGAGACGATCTCCCGTCGATCATAGCACTCCTGGCCGACGACGAGTTGGCCGAGAACCGCGAACAGGTATCGTCGGGCAACTACGCAGAGGCCTTCGACGCGATGGAGGCCGAACGCTACAACCACATGCTGCTTGCCGAGATCGAAGGGCGGATCGTCGGCGCGCTGCAGCTCGTCTTCGTGCCGGGTCTGTCGCGCAAGGGCACCAAGCGGGCAATCGTCGAATCCGTGCGCGTCGCGGCCGACCAGCGCGGACAATCCGTCGGCACGGCGCTGATGAAGGAAGCGGTCCGCCTGGCGCGCGAAGGCGGCTGCGGCCTGGTGCAGCTCGATTCCGACACGCGCCGCTCGCGCGCGCATCTGTTCTACCGGCGGCTCGGCTTCGTGCAGAGCCATTTCGGGTTCAAGAAGAGTTTGTGAAGTTGGCGGATAAAATGACCTGGTCCGCCACCGTGCTGACGTTGTTCCCGGAGATGTTTCCCGGGCCGCTCGACGTCTCGCTGCTCGGCAAGGCGCGACAGAAGCAGCTCTGGACGCTCGAGGTCCGCGACATCCGAGATCACGGTATCGGCAAGCACCGCACGGTCGACGACACGCCTGCGGGCGGGGGGCCTGGCATGGTGATGCGCGCCGACGTGGCCTGTGCCGCCATCGACGCCATGGAACGCCGTGAGCGGGCGCTTGTCTATCTCTCGCCGCGCGGAACTCCACTCACCCAGGCCCGCGTGGAAACACTCGGCAGAGGTCCCGGTGCGATCCTCGTCTGCGGCCGCTTCGAGGGCCTGGACGAACGCGCGCTCGAGGCTCGCGGCGTCGAGGAGATC
>JBAUXH010000304.1:0-16890 GCA_049584155.1 Solirubrobacteraceae bacterium | reverse complement strand
GCCCCGGACGACTTCGCCGCCGCGACGCTCGCGCCGGCTCAGGCACGATGGGAGGCCACGCTCGGCGAGTACGTCCTTGACTGGCAGGACATCCGCTCCGCGCCCGACCCGCGCGCGCTCGCGCTCGAGTTCGCCCGCTCCGCATTCGCGCACGCCTGCACGGTCTGCGACTGGGATCCAGCGCTCGCCTCAAGCGCCCGTGGCACACCGCCGCCGGTCGCCTGAACGGTCGTGTCCCCCCGTCCTTGCGTCCCGAGGCGAAACGCAGTCTGCACGGCGAACTGCGTTTCTGGCTCGTTGTCAGCTGAGCTGTGCGAGAAACTCGAGCAGCTCGGGTAGGACGGCGCTCGGGTTCTCGCGATGGGGCCAGTGCCCGGCGTTGTCCACGATCAATGCTCGACTTGGTGACCCGAGGAGTTCGGCGGTGCGCGTGAACATGGCGTGCTCGCCCAGGTCATGGTCTCCGGCGATGATCAGCCCGGGGACTTGTGGGACACGTTGCAGGGCCGGGGGCTGGCCGCCGAGCGGGAGGTCGCGGTAGTAGGCGATTGCGCCGTCGAGCGTTGCCTTCGAGGACAGTGCCTCCTTGGCGCGGTGCACCGTCTCGTCGCGCTCGGGACCGGACCAGCCGGGTGACCAACGTCGGTAGAGCGCGTCCAGGTAGGCGAAGTCGTTGCGCCGGAATGTGCGCGCGGACCAGGGGAGCTTCAGCGCGAAGAAGTGCCGAACCTCCCACAGCGCGGCGGGTGTGCGTGTCAGCAGACTGGGGTGGGGAATCCCCAACGTCGTGATCGCGCGCACACGGTCGGGCGCCAGTGCGGCGGCGACGTACGTGATCAGAGCGCCCCAGTCGTGGCCGACGAGCACCGCTTGGGACGCACCGATCGCATCGAGCAATCCCAGCCCGTCGCGCCCGAGCGTTTCGGGGTCGTAACCCCGGCCGGGGACGATCGTCTCCTGGTGGTATCCGCGCAGCCATGGCACGGTGACGCGCCAGCCGGCGTTCACGAGCGCCGTCTCCGTCTCCGCCCACGAGTAGGGCGTGTCGGGAAACCCGTGCAGCAGCACGACATCGGGACCCTCGCCTCGCTGGGAGACGACGTATCGTTGCTCCTCGCCAGAGATCGTGCGGAACTCCATCGGTGCAGTCTATGTGGCGCCGCGCCCGGCGCTAGATTCGAAACATAATGTCCGCCGAGTCTGCTGAGCTAAAAGTCGCCCATCTGGACGCTGACGCCTTCTACGTCTCGATCGAGCTGCGGCGCCATCCGGAGCTGCGCGGGTTGCCCGTGATCGTGGCAGGGAGCGGGCCGCGGGCGGTCGTGACGACTGCGAGCTATGAGGCGCGCAAGTACGGGGTCGGCTCGGCGATGCCCGCCGCGCGGGCGCGGCGACTGTGCCCACAGGCGGTGGTGCTGGCGCCGGACTTCACGACCTACCGGGAGGCCTCGCGCGAGGTGATGGAGATCGTACGCGCGCACGTCGAGCGGGTGGAGGTGGTCGGTCTCGACGAGGCCTATCTCGACCTGACTGGTCTGTTCTCCCCACGCGCGGCGATGCGCCGCCTGATCGCGGAGATCGGCGCGCGGACCGAATTGACCTGCTCGGTGGGGATCGGACCGAACAAGCTCGTCGCAAAGGTAGCCTCCGACGCGGAGAAGCCCGCCGGGTTCGTCGTGCTCACGCGCGAGCAGGCCTGTGCGCGGTTTGCGCAGGCTGCACCTGGGCTCGTGCCGGGGATCGGACCGAAGACCGCGGCGCGGTTGGCTGAGTTGGGGTTGACGACGCTTGGCGCCGTCGGCGCGGCGCCCGAGTCGGCGCTCGTGCAGCGGTTCGGGCCGAATCTAGGCGTCGAGCTGGGCCGCCGCGCGCGGTTTGAACACGACGGCGTCATCGGCGCCGCGCGTAAGGTCGTCTCGGAGTCGCGCGAGCGGACGTTCGACTACGACGTCTCCGATCCCGCGCAGTTGCGCGAGTCGCTGCAGACGATGACCGATGAGCTGTGCGCGAGCCTGCACGCGCACGGGCGCAGCGGGCGCACGATCGGCATCAAGATCCGCCTCGACGACTTCAGTACCGCCACTCGCGCGCATACGATCGAGGCGCCCACCAATGACGTCGAGCGGGTTACGTCCGTCGCGCTGCGCCTGCTCGCCGAGTATGCACCCGCGCGTCCGGTGCGCCTGCTGGGCGTACGGGTCGCCGGATTGACATCCGATGCGCCCGTGATGCTCGCCGTGAGCACCGACGCTGACGCCGCCGGCGACGACGACTCAAACGAGGTACTGGACCAACTCTCACTGCGGGTATAGGATCGAGCGATGCCACAGGCAAAGGTGGGGGAGATCGAGCTCAGCTACGAGCGCGCCGGTTCGGGCCCGCCGCTGCTGATGATCATGGGGATGAGCGGCACGTTCGACCACTGGAACCCCGAGTTCCTCGCCGATCTGCGCCAGGACTTCGAGACGATCGTCTACGACCATCGCGGTGTCGGCGCCAGCAGCCGTCTGGAGGGGCCGGTGACGATCGCCCGACTCGCCGAGGATGCCGCAGGCTTGCTCGCCGCTCTCGAGCTCGAGTCCGCCCACGTGCTGGGTATCTCGATGGGCGGAATGGTCGCCCAGGAGCTCGCACTGAACTATCCGGAGCGCGTCCGCGCGCTCGCCCTCGGCTGCACCTACTGCGGCGGCGAGGGCAGCGCGGTCGCCTCCGAAGATGTCATGCGCCGACTCGCAGAAGGGATGATGTCGGGTGACCGCGAACGCGCTCTGCGGACCGGCTGGGAGGTCAATGTCTCTCCCGAGTTCGCAGCCAATGACCAGGCGTATGCGCGTTTTCGGGAGATCGGCATGCGGCGCGCCGTACCGGTCGAGACGATCATGGAGCAGATGCGGGCGATCACCGAACACGACACCTCTGCGCGGTTGCCCGAGATCGCGCTGCCGACGCTCGTCATCCACGGCACGCTCGATCAGATGCTCCCGGTGCAGAACGGCCGCATGGTCGCCGGACTGATCCCCGACTCGCATCTGGAGATTTTCGAGGGAGTCGGCCACCTGTTCTTCTGGGAGCAGCCCGAGCGCTCGGCCGAGCTGGTGCGCGCTCACGCCGCGGTGCATGCCTGAGGGCTCGCGCCCGCAGGCGAGCGAGCTGCACGTTCTCACCGACGACGGGGTGGAGCTGGCCGGCGAGCAGGCCGGCATGGGATCGCCCGTCGTGTTGCTGCACGGCCTGACGGCGACGCGCCGGTATGTCGTGATGGGCTCGCGCCTGCTGGAGCGCTCGGGCCGGCGCGTGATCGCCTACGACGCGCGCGGTCACGGCCGTTCCACGCCCGCGACCGACCCGCGGGCCTATGGGTATGACCGCCTGGCACGCGACCTGCTGGCGGTCATGGACTCACTCGAGATCGAGCGCGCGACGCTGGCCGGTGCCTCGATGGGCGCGAACACGATCGTGCGCTTCGCGCTGGACCATCCCGAGCGCGTAGCGGGGCTTGGGCTGATCACGCCGGCGTATGGCCCGCATACGCACTCGATGAGATCGAGCGACGAGCTCGCGACGTGGGACGCGCTCGCGCGGGGACTGCGCGAAGGTGGGGTGGAGGGTTTCGTGGCCGCGTATGACTTCACGCCCGTGCCCGACGCGTGGCGGGCGACGGTCGAAAAGGTCGTCCATCAGCGCCTGTCCGCCCACGAGCACCCCGAAGCGGTCGCCGACGCGCTCGAAGTTGTGCCGCGCTCGCGCCCGTTCGAGCGCCTGGAGGAGCTGGCGGGGATCGGGGCGCCCGCGGTCGTGATCGCCTCCCGCGACGAGGTCGATCCAGGGCACCCGCTGGCGGTGGGCGAGCGCTACGCGCGCACGATCCCCGAGGCGAGCCTGCTGGTGGAGGAACCCGGTCAGTCTCCACTGGCGTGGCAGGGGGGACGGGTCTCGCGCGCGCTGCTCGATCTCGCCGAGCGTGCGGATCCCACCGCGCGTTCGTGATAGCGTACGTTCGTATGCAGGAGGTTCGCGAGTGGGACGGGCAGACGTATGACCGAATATCCGGTCCGATGCAGGCGCTGGGTCAGGCCGTGCTCGACCGTCTGCCGCTGAGCGGCGATGAGACGGTGCTCGACGCGGGCTGTGGCTCGGGGCGCGTCACCGAGGCGCTGATCGCGCGCGTGCCCCGTGGGAAGGTCATCGGAGTGGACGTGTCCGAATCGATGGTCGCCGCGGCCCGCGAACGACTCGGCCCCGACGCGGACATTCGCCATGCCGACCTGCTGGAGCTGGAGCGCGAACTGGATGAGCCGGTCGACGCGATCCTGTCGACCGCCACATTTCACTGGGTGGCAGACCACGCGGCGCTGTTTCGCTCTCTGCATGGCGTGCTGCGCCCAGGCGGGAGACTGGTGGCGCAGTGTGGGGGAGAGGGCAACATCACCGGTCTGCGTGGACGGGCGGGCATCGTCATGGAACGCGAGCCCTATGCCGAGCATTACCGCGATTTTCGCCCGCCCTGGAACTACGCCAATCCCGCGGACACGCAAGCACGGCTGCTCGCGGCGGGGTTCGCGAGCGCCGAATGTTGGCTACAACCGGCGCCGACCGAGCCCGGGCACCCGCGCGAGTTCCTCGCCACGATCGTGCTCGGACCCCACGTACAGCACCTGCCGGAGTCGCTGCGCGAGCCGTTCATGGACGAGGTGATGGCCGAACTAGGCGAGCCGGTGGTCGTGGACTACGTGCGCTTGAACATCGACGCGATCGCCTGACCGCGCACCCGACTCACGCCAGCGCCGCGCCCGGGTCCGCGATGCGGTCCTCCTCGCCGCCCTGCGCCCCGCTCAACAGCGCCGCGTAACGACCATCGCGCTCGAGCAACTCCTCGTGCGTACCGCGCTCGACGATGCGACCGGAGTCGAGCACGAGGATCTGGTCGGCGTCGCGGATCGTCGACAGTCGGTGGGCGATCGCGATCGTGGTGCGCCCGCGCGAGAGCTCATCGAGCGCCTGTTGCACGGCGCGCTCGGTCTCGGTGTCAAGCGCGGAGGTGGCCTCGTCGAGGATCAGCACGGGTGGATTGCGCAGCACGGTGCGGGCGATCGCCATGCGCTGCTTCTCCCCGCCGGAGAAGCGGTAGCCGCGCTCGCCCACGGGCGTGTCATAGCCGTCCGGGAGCGAGGAGATCAGCTCGTGGATCTGCGCCGCGCGGGCAGCATCTTCGATCTGCTCGTCGCTGGCATCCGGGCAAGCGAAGCGCAGGTTCTCGCGGATGGAGGCGTGAAACAGGTAGGTCTCCTGGGAGACGAGCCCGACGGTGGCGGCCAGCGAGGCGAGCGTCATGTCGCGGATGTCCACGCCGTCGATCGAGACGCAACCGCGCTGGGGCTCATACAGCCGCGCGACGAGATAGGCGAGCGTGGTCTTGCCCGAGCCGGTCTCGCCCACGAGCGCGGTGCGCGTACCCGCGGGAACATCCGCGGCGATCGATTCCAATGTCCACGGCGCGTCGGGGGCATAGCGAAACCACACGTCCTGGAGTCGCACATCGCCGCGCACGCCGCTCAGCGGGCGCGCGTCGGGACGCTCGACGATGTCGATCGGTAGGTCGAGGTACTCGAAGATGCGCCCGAACAGGGCGAGCGAGGTCTGGACTTCGAGGCCGACCGAGAGCAGCGACTGGATCGGGAACAGCAGGCGCGTCTGCAAGGTGGTGAACGCGACGAGCGTGCCGATCGTGATCGCCTGGCTGCCGGAGGCGATCGACTCCCCGGCGAACCAGTAGACGGCGGCGGGCATGATCGCGAAGCTCATCTGCACCGAGGCCATGCGCCAGCGTCCGGCCATGCGCGCGCGCACCTCCAGGTCGGCGAGCTCGCCGGACTCATCGCCGAAGCGGCGCACGAGCTCGGGCGAGCGGCCCATCGTCTTGCCGAGCAGGATGCCCGAGACCGACAACGACTCCTCCACGAGCGTGGACATGTCCGCCAGGCGCGACTGGCGCACCGATTGGATGCGCCGGCGCTCATTGCCCACGCGCCGGGTCAGCCAGACGAAGAACGGCAGCAGGAAGAGCGAGAACGCGGCCAGCCGCCAGTCGAGCAGCACCATCGCCACGACCACGGCGACGACCGTCGTCACGTTCTGCACGATCGAGGTGGCGGTGGAGGTGACGACGCTGTCGATCCCGCCGATGTCGTTGGCGATCCGCGACTGCACCTCGCCCGTGCGCGTGCGCGTGAAGAAGGCGAGCGACATCCGCTGTAGGTGCGCATACACGGCGGCGCGCAGGTCGTGCATCACGCGCTGACCGACCTGGTTTGAGATCCACGTCTGCGCCACACCGATCACGCCGCCGAGGATCGACAGCGCGATCATCCCGCCGACGAGCAGGCTCAATAGCGTCGTGTTGTGATCGGGGATCGCCTTGTCGAGCACTTCGCGCAGCAGGAACGGGCTGATCACGCCCAGACCGGCAGAGAGGAAGATCAGCGTCAAGAGTCCGCTCAGGCGCGCGCGATAGGGCCTGAACAGCGCGCCGATCCGCCGCAGGGAAACCGGCGTCGCGGGAATGTCCTCGGGGCGCAGCTCTGGTTGCTGCGAGCGGCGGCCACCGCCACCGCCGTGTCCCTGGGCGAAGGGCTGGGCGCTCACGCCAGAAGACTTTAGAAGGTGCCCGCAGGCCCGTAGCGTTGGTGCGCGGCGCGGCGGGCGTGTCGCGTCGTAGGCTTAACGCGATGAACCTGTCCGCTTCGGAGACGCGCGTGCTCGGGTGCCTGCTGGAAAAGCAGGTGACGACGCCCGACATCTACCCGCTCACGCTGAACAGTCTGCGGTTGGCGTGTAACCAGTCGACCAACCGCGATCCGGTCGTGGACTACGACGATGAGGTGCTGCGCGACGCGATGCACCGGCTGGAGCGCCGCGGGTACGCGCGCCTGGCCAGTGGACGGGGCAGCCGCGCGCCGAAGTACCGCCATCTGCTGGCCGAGGCCCTGCCGCTCACCGGCGACGAGCACGCGGTGTTGTGTGTACTGATGCTGCGCGGGCCGCAGACCCCCGGCGAGCTCAAGCAAAGGGGCGAGCGGATGCACACCTTCGCTGACCTAGATGCCGTGCACGACACACTCGAGCGGTTGATTTCGCGCGAGCTTGTGACCCGGCTAGAGCGCCGACCGGGACAGAAGGAGGAGCGCTACGGGCACCTCCTCAGCGCTGATGTGGACGAGCCATGGGAGAGAAGTACGGTGGCGCCGTCGGAGGTCGCCCGCACGCCCGCACCACAGGGTTCCTCCGAGGGGGAGCCAAATGGGGGAGGCTCGCTTGCGCGGGCGCCGACCCAGCCGCAGAGCGGCCTGGAGGAGCGGGTGGCGAGGCTGGAGCGCGCGGTGGAGGAACTCCGGGCGACGGTGCGGGCATGATCGCGACTGCGACCGATGCCGCGGGCGGAGTGGGCATCCCGATCGCGCTGGCAGCTGGGTTCGTGTCGTTCATGTCCCCGTGCGTGCTGCCACTAGTGCCGGGGTATCTCTCGACGGTCGTGGGGGTCGCGCCCGCGGACATGCAGCACGCGGGAGCCCGACGAGTGCTCGTGCCGAGCCTGCTGTTCATCGTGAGCTTCTCCTCCATCTTCATCCTGCTGGGCCTTACCGCGACGGCCCTCGGTTCGACGCTGCACGACCACAAACAGACCCTCGAACAGGTCGGCGGTGTTGTGATCGTGCTGATGGGCGTGGTGTTCTTGGCAACCCCGTTCGTCGATCGACTGAACTTCGAGTGGCACTCCGCTTCTCTACAGCGGCTCGCAGGACGGGGCGGCCCGCTGGTCGCAGGGGCGGCTTTCGCGATCGCCTGGGCGCCGTGCACGAGCATCACACTCGGTGCGATCCTCACCCAGGCGGCGATCTCAGGCTCGGCTGCGCACGCGGCGCTACTGCTCGCGTTCTACTCGGCCGGCCTGGCGATCCCGTTCCTGTTGATCGCGCTCGCGTTCGAGCGGGCGACGAACGCGCTGACGGTCGTCAAGCGCCACTTCCCGATCGTGATCGGCGTGGGCGGGGCAATCATGATCGCGCTCGGCTTGCTGATCCTGACGGGTGAGTTCACGACGCTGAACTCTCAAGCGAACAGCTTGCTTCAAGGCACGGGCCTTGACGTCTCGAACATCTGAGGCCGCACAGCGCACCGCGCTGATGTCGGTCGCCGCCGCCGCGGCGCTGGTGGCGATCAAGCTCGTCGTAGGACTGCTGGCCCACAGCCTGGGCCTGGTCGCCGAGGCGATTCATTCTGCCACCGACCTGGTCGCGGCACTGCTCACGTTCTTCGCCGTGCGCGTAGCGGGGCGTCCGGCCGATCGCGAGCACCCCTACGGTCACGGCAAGGCCGAGCATCTATCCGCACTGGGCGAGGGTGCGATCTTGGTCGTCGCGAGCTTCGTGATCGCCGGCGAGGCGATCGATCGTCTCGCCGGCAACGGCCCGACGGCCGACGCGCACTGGTACGTGCTCGCGGTCGTAGGCGCGGTGATCCTGATCGACCTCGGCCGCTCGCGGACGCTGCACCGCGCCGCGCATGAGCACTCAAGCGCCGCGCTGGGCGCGAACGCGCTGCACTTCACGCTCGACCTCGTCGGCTCGATCGCGGTGCTAATCGGCCTCGTGCTGGTCCGCGCAGGCCATCCCCAGGCCGACTCGATCGCTGCGCTGCTCGTCGCCGGGCTCGTGCTGTTCTCGGCCGGGAGGCTGATGCGGGGCAACATCCGCGTGCTGATGGATACCGCCTCGGGCCCGGCCGAGCAGACAGCACGCGCGGCGATCGCCGGGATCGAGGAGCCCGTCACACTCAGCCGCCTACGCATGCGCGAATCCGGTGGTCGCCATTTTGTCGACGTGGTAGTCGGCGTGGAGCCCGACGCGGATCTCGCCCACGGTCACGCGGTCGCCAGCGCGATCGAGGAGGCGATCGGGCGCGATCTCCCCGGCAGTGACGTGATCGTGCACGTCGAGCCCGACACCACGCTCGGCTCGCGCCACGTTAGCCACGGCCCGCGAGCGGTGCTGACGGTGTGCCTGGGGCCCGACCGCACGCTCGCGGATGCCCGGGCGCTTGCAGATCGACTGGAGCGCGAGATCAGGGACGAGCACCCGGACATCGTGGAGGTGTCAGTGCACACCGATCACGACTAGCCGACGGCTACACGCTCCCGGTAGCGTCGTTCCCAAGCCTCCTGGTTGCGCTTCGCGTCGAGCACGAACGGCGAGTAGCCGATCGCCTTGACGATCGCGCTGTTGATCTGCGCCCACGGAGATGGGAGGGGGCGCAGCGCGTCCACGAACAACACGACGCGCGTCTCATCGGTGTCGTTCCAGACCTCGTGATTGAACGTGTCGTCGAACATCAGGCTCTGGCCCTCCTGCCAGTGGCGGAAGTCCTCGCCGACCCTGATGCGACACGACTCGGCCTCGCGCGGCACGATCAGGCCGAGGTGGTAGCGCAGCACGCCCTTGTATGGGCCACGGTGGTCGAGGATGTGCTTGCGCGGGGAGAGGATCGAGAACATCGCCGTCTTCATCCCCGGGATCTCGCGCATCAGCGCGGCCGTGCGCGGGCACATCTCGACGCCGAGTTTCGCTTCGAAGCCATAGCCATACAGGAAGAACGTCTTCCAGCGATCGTCGTCGGTGATCTCGATCTGATCCTTGGAGATGTCCTGGAAGTTCGCGAGATCGTCGCGGTTCTCGAGCAGGCGCTCGGCCTCCTCGCGAATCGTCTGCCAGTTCTGCTCGATGTGCTCGACCCACGGGAAACGCTCGAGTGGGAAGAACGTCGCGTCGCCCACCAGCGAACGCCGTCCGATGAACCGCTCGATCGGCGCCAGGACGCGTTCGCCGACAGCGATCGTCAGCTCGACCGTGCGCTCCCACGCTGACTTGGGCGTGTCTGCCATGGCGTGCTCCTATCCGTGCAGTCGGAACTTCAGCGCAGCAGTCTAGGACCCCCGCCAGACGTTTCGCCCGGGCGGGGGTCCTGACGCGAAATGCTTAGGCCGCCTCGCGGAGAGCCGCCATCTCCGGCGACTCGGCGAGCTTCTTCAACGCGCGCTGCTCCAGCTGGGAGGCCCGCTCGGCGGAGAACCCGAGCCGTTTGCCGATCGCGGTCAACGTCTGCGGCTCCTCGCGGCCGGTGCCGAAGCGCAGCGTCAGCACGGTGCGCTCGGTATCGGGCAGTTGCGAGATCGCCTCGTGCACGATCCGCTCGCGCTCGTTCTCCCAGGCCGTCTCCTCGGGCACCTCCGCGTCGGCCGGCAGCAGATCTCCGAGGGCGGTGTCGCCGTCCTCGCCGACCTGCTGATCGAGGCTGACCAGGGCGGCGCGCTGGTGGCGCACCTCCTCGACCTGCTCGATCTCAAGGCCCGTCTCCGCGGCCAGCTCCTCGACGGTCGGCTCGCGTCCGAGCCTGACCGACAGCTCGCGCTCGACCCGTCCGACCTTGCGCGAGCGCTGCGCGACGTGCACGGGCAGGCGGATCGTGCGCCCGGAGTTCTCCAGGCCGCGCTGGATCGCCTGCCTGATCCACAGGGTGGCGTAAGTGCTGAACCTGAAGCCCTTGCGCCAGTCGAACTTCTCGCTCGCGCGGATCAGGCCGAGCATGCCCTCCTGCACGAGGTCGGCGAGGGGCAGCCCCTGATTCTGATAGCGCCGCGCGTTAGAGGCGACCAGACGTAGGTTCGAGTTGACGAGGAGTTCCTTCGCCTGCAGGTCGCCGCGCTCGATCTTCTGCGCCAGTTCGATCTCCTGGGCGGGAGTGAGCAGGGGGTAACGCCGCGAGTGCGCGAGCAGCTGGTCGACGGACTCCGGGATGAAGCTGTCCAGCGCGGCGGTAGCGACGCTGTCAGCCGGTTTTGCTGGGGTTTTGGGGGTTTTGCGAATGTTGTCTGCCATATGAGGCCCTTCTAATCCGATGCTTGCAGTCGGAATTATACGCCGCGATAGTTGCGTTGTCAATTATTCTTTATGGACCGTCGATCGGGGTGTCGTTCGACACCGTGTACGCCGCGTCCTGCCGTTCGGTTTGCCTATCAGCACTCTTTCTGTCGGCTTTTCTTCCCGTCTGCCCATCTTTTGGGCTCGTTTTGGACATCCGCGCGCGTACCCGCGCGCGAACATTCAACGCCCCCAGAGCACCTACAACCCGTCAGACCTGCCCAAGTCTCGTCTATCTACCCACTTTCGAGCCTGCCCTATCCTCCATATCGAGGGTGGGCGGCGTGGCGGACGACGGATGGAGTTCGCCGGGACCTTCTCCGAGGCCGTGCCGCTTGGCGTCCGCGTGACCCTGATCGAGCCCGGAGCCGTCGCTACCGAGCTCGTCGGGCATAATCGCCCTGAGGTACTGGGGCAAATGGCCAAACGCTTCGAGGGCGTCACGCCGTTGACCTCGGAGGACATCGCCACGGCGATCCTCTACGCGATCGGCCAGCCGCCGAACGTAAGCGTCAACGAGTTGCTGATCCGCCCCAGTGGACAGGTCGGGTAGCGGCCCACGCGCCGTAGCCGATCTCGCTTCGTCGCCGATTTTCCAAACGACCGACCGCGTGCCAGTGGGCTACGCGCCAGCGGGTTAGCTACGCGGCCAGTGGGCTAATTACACGTGGGGGGAGGGGACGACCGGAGCGTGTACGAACATACGTTCGTGCGCTGGTCGAATCTCACACTGAGCGAGGATGAGCAGCAACGGCTGCCGGGCTATCGCGACGAGGCGATCGTGCGCCGGTTCGATGCGCCCGAGGCGCTGGAGACGCGCTTTTATGAGGTGCGCGCCCGCTCGGTGCTCAACCGCGTGCCGGGCACTTCACGGATGCCGTTCCGCTGGACGATCAACCCATACAGGGGATGTGCTCATGCGTGCGTCTATTGCTTTGCCCGGCCAACCCACCGTTACCTCGACTTCGATGCGGGCCGAGACTTCGAGCGCGAGATCATCGTCAAGGTCAACGCGCCGGAGGTGTTGCGAGCCGAGCTTGCGCGACCCTCGTGGAAAGGAGAGCACGTCGCGCTGGGCACTAACACCGATCCCTATCAGTGGGTTGAGGGTCGCTACAGGCTGATGGAGGGGATCTGGGAGGCCTTGCGCGACGCCGCGGGCGGGGCGGGTAATCCCTGTTCTGTGCTGACCAAGTCGCCACTGCTGCTGCGCGACCTCCCGCTGATGCTCGAAATTGCGCAGCGCACGCAGATCAGCGCGAGCCTGTCGATCCCGACGCTCGACGAGCGCGCATGGCGCGCCACCGAGCCGCACACCCCAAACCCGCGTGCGCGACTGGAGGCGGTCGCAGAGCTCAACCGCGCGGGCATTCCCACGGGCGTACTGATCGCACCACTGATGCCGGGGATCAACGACGCGCCCCACCAGGTCGAGCCGCTACTGGCGCGGGCCGCGGAGGCGGGTGCCACGAGCATCGGCGGCATGGCGCTGCACCTACGCGGGGAGGTGCGCGACGTGTTCATGGGCTGGTTGGGGGCTGAACGCCCGGATTTGATCGAGCGCTACGAGCAGCTCTACCGCCGTGGCGCCTACGCGCCGCGCGAGGAACGCGAGCGCCTGGCGAGACTCGTACAGGGAGGGCGTAGCCAGCGCGGTGGGTTCAGGCGCGTGCGAAGGTCGATCCAGGAGGAGCCGGTCGCGCCCGAGGTGCCACGCTCGCCACCGCAGACATCCCTGTTCTGAGGGAGCGATCGGCTCAATGCCCCAACCGCGGGGAAGGTTCTCCGATGCGCGGCGTCTGAGGGCTTGAACACGCTCGCCTCGATACCCAATGATCAGGAGACCATCGTGAGAAGTCCCATTGCGCTTGCCGCCGTCGCATCGACAGCCGCCCTGTTCGTCGCCGGCTGTGGCGGCAGCAGTTATTCCAGCGGCACGAGCGCCGCCAGCAGCACGAAAAGCGCAAGCGCGGCTAACACCTCCGCTTACCCTGAAACCAAGAGCACCTCCGCGGCCGCTAGCACGACTGGATCCACCTCGACCGCAGCGGGCACGGGAGTGGTGGTCGTGAGCAAGCACAGCCATGACGGCACGATCCTTGCGGCCGGCCCGAAGCGGCTCACGGTCTATCTGTTTGAGGGCGATCACGGCTCGACGTCGGCCTGTACGGGCACTTGCGCGCAGGTGTGGCCGCCGGTGACGAGTGCGGCCGCGGCTACTGCTGCCAGCGGGGCGGTCACCGCCGACCTGGGCACGATCACCCGCTCGGACGGCACCACCCAGGTCACCTACAAGGGCCACCCGCTCTACTTCTACGCCAAGGACAAGGACGACGGCGACGCCTACGGCCAGGGCGTTCACGGTTTCGGGGCGGACTGGTATGTGCTGCAGCCGAACGGTGAGAAGCTCGACAATTCATAAGCCTGCGATGATCCCGATAAGACGATGCGGCGACAGCGACCACAAGGAGAACGGATGATGCCCGACACGACGGCAACAAGGAAAAAGAGCGCAACAGGGATACGCCGATCGGCCCTCCTGGGACTCGCGCTCGTCGCGCTGCTCGTGGCGGGCTGTGGTTCTTCCAGCAGCAGTTCGACGTCGAGTTCTTCCTCCACCCCTGCCACCACCCAGACAACATCCTCGACTCCCGCTCCGGCCGCCGGCGGTACGAGCTCAGGTCAGACCCTGAGCCTGGCCGCCAACCCCGAAGGCGAACTCAAATACAACACGACCTCGCTGACCGCCAAAGCCGGGAAGGTCTCGATCGACTTCACGAACATGTCCTCGTTGATGCATAACGTCACGATCGAATCGTCCTCCGGCGCTCAGGTCGGTGCCACGTCTACGTTCCAGGGCGGCTCCAAGACGCTGTCGGTGAACCTCAAACCCGGCACCTACAAGTTCTTCTGCTCTGTTCCTGGGCATCGCCAGGCCGGCATGGAAGGCACACTGACCGTGCAGTAGCCGCGCATGGGCGCCTCGGGCGCCCAACTGATCCTTACGTGACCGTAAGATTGCTAGCGTTGGGCGATGGCTGTCGTCAGCCTTGGACGGCTCGGGGACATGTACGGGCGGGTAGCGGATGTACAACCTCGGCTTCCTCGTCTACACAATCGCCTCGCTGTTCTTGACCGTCGACTGGATGACCGGGCGCGCCGGGGCGCTGTACCTGCTCGTCTTCCGCATCGTGCAGGGCGTCGGCGCGGCGTTCCTGCTTGCCAACTCGGCGGCGATCCTGCGCGCGCTGGTTTGCGACCGGCGGGAGAGCGCAACAATCATCCAAACCCCCACCCGAGAGGAAGAGCATGCAAGTTGAGTGGTACGGACAGTCGGCGTTTCGTCTCAGCGCGGCGGACATGACGGTGGTGATCGACCCGTTCGCGGACATGTCGGCGATGGCGGCGGGGCGCGGGATGCAGTTCGACTACCCGCCGATCGAGGGCGTCGAGGCAGATCTGCTGCTGGTGACCCACGAGCACGCCGACCACAACGGCGTCGATGCCATCGGCGGCGACCCCGCGATCCTGCGCTCGACCGCCGGCAAGCCGCAGTCGCCGATCGGCGAGGTCGTCGCGATCGCCTCCGAGCATGACGAGGCGGCCGGTACCGAACGGGGACCGAACACCATCTTCGTGTTCGAGCTCGACGGGCTGCGCGTGTGTCACTTCGGCGACTTCGGTCAGTCGACGCTGCGCGAGGAGCAGGCGGCCGCGATCGGCGAGATCGACCTGCTGTTCATTCCCGTCGGAGGCGGCCCCACGATCGGCGCCGACCAGGCCGGCACGCTGATCGAGCGTCTGTCGCCGCGCTGGGTGGTGCCGATGCACTACCGCACGCCGCGCGTCAACTTCCTGGAGACCGCCGACGCGTTCCTAGAGGGCTCCGCGCACGTGGAACGTCTGCCCGAGGCCGCGTTCGACACGGACCGACTGCTGGTCGCCGACGGCCCGCTCGTGGTGGTCCCGGCCGTGCCGTAAGCACCGCCGTGCCGTAAGCACTGACATCCACGCGCGGAGACACGGGGTCAACGGCCACCGCGGACGAGGCGCGCGACCGACCTTCGGCAGGCCTATCTCGACCGGGTGAGGCGCGCCGGTCTCTCGGTCAGGTGAGGCGGGCCGGGTCTCTCGGTCAGGTGAGGCGGGCCGGGCCTCTCGGTCATTGAAAGCGCGCCGGGCCTCTCGGTCGTGGGAACGCGCCCGGATCTCTCGGGTCCCGAAAGGGTTCAGGGACGCGTCCAGGGCGCGTCCGAGCGGGAGGCCAGATGGACGGCGAACGCGACGAGCAGCCCCAGACAGAGTGCCAGTGCGATGTCCGCCGCGACGGACACGTGCAGCACCAGCACCGCGCCGATCAGCGCCCCGACGAGCATCGCGGCGACCGCGATCCCCCGCCGGCCGAGCTTCGAGCCGGCTCCCCCGAGGATGCCGGCCTCCGAGGCTATCCCCGTCAGCGTTTTCGTCAGCACGCTCGTAGTCAGCTCGGGGACCGCCAGGCGTTGCGCGGCGGCGTTCTGCACGCCCATCGCGAGTGCCAGCAGGGCGATCATCGCCAGGCGCACGCCGCGATCGGGGGGTGTGGCGCCGAGCACCGCCACGAGCAGGGCCGCGGCCATCAACGGGGCCTGCGCGAAGCCCGCGGCACGCAACATGCGCCCGCGATGCTGCGGGTTGCGCCCGTCCAGCCATCCTCCGCCGAGCGCCCCGAGCAGGAACGCGCCCAGGGCGACGAGCGAGGAGCCTGCCGACAGCCCGCTCGCACCGGCCAGCGCGAAGCCGAGGAACACGACGTTGCCGGTCATGTTCGCGACGAACACATGCCCGAGCTTCAGATAGCTGGCGGCGTCCACCAGGCCGGTGACGATCGTCAGCACCACGAGCATCGGCGCCAATGGCCCGTGCCGATCTCCGACGGGAGGCCACAGCGTGTGTCTGGCCTCTCCCAGGACGCGCATCGGCTAGGCCGTCGTCAGCACCGTCTTGACACCCTCGCCGCTGGTGAAATGCTCGCGCAGCACACCCACGGCGTCGTCGAGCGGTGCGACGTTCATGGGGATGGACTCGGGGCGCAGGCGTCCGTCGATCATCATGCCGAGCACCTCCGGGATCAGGGCGCGCGCATGTGTGCGCCCGACATGGAAGGTGGCGTTGCGGACATACATCCGCAACATCGGAATGCCGGCGCTGCGGTGAAGTCCTCCAGCGCTCGAGCAGATGCCGTCCGGCGCCGTGTTGGCGAGCGCGAGACCGGGGTTGGTGTTGACGTCCGCGACCAGCGGCGCGGGGCCGCGTCGGCGCAGCTCGCGCGGGCGCACGGCGTCGAAACCGAGCTGCCGGGCGTGCTCGCGGATGCGCGGCCGTGCATCGGCGATCGTGATGTTGCGCGCGCCGTAGGCGCGGGCAATCAGGGCGGTGTAGAGCGGCAGGCTGGCCGTGAAGAGGGTCTTTCGGTCGCTGGCCGCGAGGATCAGGACCTCGGCGGAGGGGTCCTTCCGCAGCAGCGCCGGCAGATGGGGCGCGACGTGCCGGTGGGCGTCGCAGACGTTGTCGGCGACGCTCGCGGCGGCGACCGGATCGATGCCGTCCGGGAGCGGAACGAGCATCGCGTCGGCAAACGGCACAGCCAGCTGGTCGGAGAACGCGCCGCCCCAATGGCCGGCCGCGAGGCCCATGCCATACATCGAGATGGGGGGAACGCCCGTGCAGCTGCCGGTGCGCCCGTCGCGGCACGGCTCACAGGCGCCGCAGTTGATCTGAAAGGGAACGACCACGCGATCACCGACCCGCACCGTGCTGACGCGCTCGCCCACGGCGAGCACCTCGGCTACGCATTCGTGCCCGAGATGCAGCGGTAGCGCCAGCTGCGTCGCGCCGAGCACGAGCGGGCAGTCGAGGTCGCACGTCGAAGCCGCGATCG
>JBAUXH010000303.1:0-1754 GCA_049584155.1 Solirubrobacteraceae bacterium | reverse complement strand
CGCTCCCGCCGTACTGGATTCGCACTCGATCGGCTGTGGTCTCATCGGTCATTTCGCGCAGGATGTGTCGAATGAACGCGTGCGCTTCCTGTGCTTGCTGAGGTGTTGCGTTGCGCCCTGTGCCGATCGCCCAGACCGGTTCGTACGCGATCACGCTGTCCTGCAATTCTTTCGGATTCAGACTGGCGAGACTGCCGCGCAATTGGCTCGACAATATTTTTTCTACGTCGCCTTTGTCGCGCTGTTCGAGCGTTTCTCCTACGCAAACGATCGGTTGCAGTTTCCCTTCGTGCGCGGCGCGTACTTTGCGATTCACCATTTCATCGGTCTCGCCAAACAACGTGCGGCGTTCGCTGTGGCCAAGCACGACGTAGTGCACAAACAAATCGCGCAAAAGCGGAGCGCTGATCTCACCTGTAAACGCGCCGCTTTTTTCCCAATACATGTTTTGCGCGCCGACCTTGATGTTGTGCGCTCTGCCTAAAGCGTCGCTTACTGTCGCAATTGCAGTGAATGGTGGAATGATGACCACTTCGACATCGTTGATTTCGCCAATATCGCGAAGGAAGGAGTCCACAAAACGTGCTGACTCGCCCTGGGTCATGTTCATTTTCCAATTGGCGGCGACGATTTTTTTTCTCATCTCATTCAATTGTCATTCCGAGCGAAGCGAATTTCCCAATTTGTCGAGGACGTGGCAAATCATTCATTACTCGCGAGATCCCTCGTTATCTCAGGATGACAAGCAGCGCGGCGAGGATTTTTTCATACGATTCCACCGTCATCCCGCGCAGCGAAGCGAAGTCGAGGGACCCCGCTGCAAGACCGTAAGATAACTCCTCGGGATTTCTCGACTTGGCTCGGAATGACGCATGTTATTTGTCCGTGAGCGCGGCCACTCCGGGAAGCTCTTTGCCTTCCAGCAATTCCAGCGTTGCGCCGCCGCCGGTGGAAATAAATGTCATTTTCGCGCCCAGGCCGGCCTGTTTGACCGCTGTTACCGAGTCGCCGCCGCCGATAATGGTCGTCCCGCCCGATTGCGCCATCGCTTCGGCGATTGCGATTGTGCCTTCACCGAATTCAGGAATTTCAAAAACGCCCATCGGTCCGTTCCACAAAATCGTTTTTCCCCTGGCAATTTCCTCCTGATAAAGCGCGATCGTTGCCGCGCCGATATCGACTGCCTGCCATCCGTCCGTGATTCCGTGCTCGGGCGAGAGACGGCTGGTGTTTCGCAGATTTGCGCCCTGCAAAATTTCATCTGCCTCGACCACATCAATCGGAATCAGAAACTTCACGCCGCGTTGCTTCGCCAGTTCCAAAAGCTCGCGCGCGAGACCGACCTTGTCAGATTCAACGCGGCTCGCGCCGACTGGAATTCCCTCCGCTTTCAAAAACGTGTTTGCCATGGCGCCGCCGATGAGAATCGTGTTGGCCTTTTCCATCAACGCTTTCAGAACACCGATTTTGTCTGAGACTTTGGCACCACCTAAGATGACGACGAACGGTCTCGCCGGGTCCTGAAGTTCGTCGCGCAAATGCTTCAGTTCTTTCTCCATCAAAAGACCCATGGCCGATCTCTGCACGAATTTTGTTATGCCCGCGGTTGACGCATGCGCCCGGTGCGCGGCGCCAAAGGCGTCGTTTACGTAAAGATCACCCAACTCCGCAAGTGCCTTGGCAAACTCTGGATCATTCGCTTCTTCACCTTGTTGAAACCGAACATTCTCGAGCAGCGCGACATCGCCGTTCTC
>JBAUXH010000302.1:0-5922 GCA_049584155.1 Solirubrobacteraceae bacterium | reverse complement strand
GCCCACGGGTGAGCGAGCCGCCGGAAGCGCCCGCGCCACGGGGAGTGGTCAGGAAGATCGCCGATTCTTCTTTGACAAAACCGCCTTTGTGTTCTTTTTCCGGTTTCTCGTTGTACTGTTTCAGCTGGTCGGAGCAGTTGTCGTTGCCAAACAGGCCGCCGTCGATGTTGCCGTCGGAGAAGCGGTAGCGCCCCTGCACGCCGCCACCAAAGACCCCTTCGGCGCCGACATGGACACAGCCCGCGGCCCATTTGTCGTTGATCAAAGCCGCCGCTTCCGCGCTGATGATCCACAGTTTGAAGTACACGTTGCCTTTGGCCTGCCACAGCCCGCTCGAAGGTTCATCCCAGAAGCCCGCGCCGCCCGAGACTTCGATGGCGGGTTCGCTGGAATCGAACGGGAAGTGCAAATTGAACGTCACCTGCGCGTCGACGTAGCCGTCGGAATAGACATCGGCCGCGAGCGTCGCGATGGCGTCGCTTTTGTATGAGAGCTTGCCTTCGCCGCCGAAAAATCCGAGCGTCGTTTTGGTTTCTTCCTGATACTTGAAGGCGAGTTCCAGCTCGAGCAGTTCCGCGATCTTCGCCCCCAGGCTGCCTCCGAACGAAAGCGGTTCAATGCCCACCGACGCGCCGATCTCGTTGAGCGAGATGCCGGGGTAGATGGGCACCCCTGGATTCGCTTTGAACTTCATCGCGGCCGAGCGGAACGATCCCTTTTTGAACGCGAGTTCGGCTTCCAGTTCGGCGATTTCTTCCCCGAACGTCATCGTCGCCTTGGCCTGCCAGCTGTCGCGCTTGGATTCTTCATAATATTCCGGGAAGTAATACACAAACGACGCTTTTTTCACCTTGAATATCGGCGCCAAGCTTGCTTCGGGAATCGTGAACTGAAGCGACTGCAGTTCGATGCCCGTTTCCAGGTTCGCCTCGATCTCGAGCGCGCCCGTGGCTTCGAATTTGACCGCGCTCAACGTCAGTCCGACCTGCACGTCGAACAGCGCCTGCCCTTTGTTCGTCAGATAGACGTCGATCTGCCCCTCCAGCGGGAAGTTGCCCGGCAGTTCCCCACATGCGCTCAGCGAGTTTTTCGGCGGACAGCATCCGGCTTTGCCTTTTTCTTTGCCTTCACACTGTTTGCCCACGCCCATAGCCATCAGCAACGTCTTCGTCGGCTTGGCGGCCGTGTGGGCGCCTGGAGCGCGCAGGCCGTGGTACAGCGGGACCTTCAGGTTGGCCAGGCCGCTCTGCGTTTCCAGGTTCATCGGTTCGGCTTCCAAGTCGCGCGAGCCGAGCACCATGTCGCCGATCGGCGTGTTGAGCAGCTCGATGTCAACCTGGGCGCCGTACAACTGCGTGGCGGTGCCGGCGATCGCGTAGTCTTTGATCGTCCTGATCTTCAAGAACCCGCTCGTCGGCACGACCGTCATGCCGTTGATCTGGACCGGGCCGTTAATTATGTAACCGCTGCCGAGTTTTTGAATGCATTCCGCGAGCAGTTGCGCGTCGCCGACTTCCAGCGTCGGCTGACATTCGCCTTCGCCGCCATCAGGCGGGTGGATCTTCGGGCCAGTCGACGGCAGCGTTACGCCAAACCGCGACGTCGAATGTTCGCCGCTTGAGTTCGTCACCGTAAGCGCGATCGTGTGCGCGCCCGGTCTCAGCATCACGTGCGCGATCGGGTTCGTGCCCGTGCTCGTATCGGTCTTGCCATCGCCGTTGAAGTCCCACGCGTAGGAGATAATCCGCCCGTTGCCCGGTTGTGAGCCCGCTCCGCTGAGCGTCAGCTGCTCGCCGGGCGTCGGGTTGGGGGTCTGCAGGGACAGCGCCGCGGTCGGAGGAGTGGGCGGTGGGGGAGGTGGTGGCGGAGGCGGCGGCGGCGCTCCTCCTTCTGTGGGCTGTTCGAAGCTCAGGTTGTCGATGCCGACTTGGATGGCTGCGTCATATTCTTCTGAGGTGCGAATCTCGAAGTAGCGGATCTGAGCGACGCCCGCGAGGGTCAACGTGATGTGCAGCCATTCTTCGCCGGTGACTTTGCCCTTGGCGCTCGCGAGTTCGTGCCCTGAGCCGTCGTAGGCGATAAGTTCGACTCCCTCCGAGGAGACGCCGACGGATAGCAGGCGCGTGTCCACCGCCAGCCTGTTCCCGGCACGTCCCACAAGCGCGCCGAAGGTTCCGCTGAACCTCTTTGGGCCGGGGCTGGTGCATTGTTGTAGCACCGCGTATCTGGGCGGAGACGCCGCAGGAATACCTTCCTGAACGGTCGGAGGGCCGCAGTCGCCGTTGCCTTCCTTGGGCGAACTCTGTCCGAAGTCGCTTGCAGAACCCAGCTTCAGGCCCTGCGCTTCGTATTGGCCGGTGACGATGGTCCCCGGCGACAGGCCATCGAAGTTGACGACCGTTTCCGCGCGCGCCTTTGCCACGCCTCCGCCGAATAGCAAGACGATCGCCAGAAGCGTGGATGCAAGCCCGAGAACAAGCGCAGTCCGTCGCCTCCGCGACCACGCGGCCGATCCGGGCCCCCGTTCGAGCCCCCCGATCGTGTCGACGACCATTTCCAGTGCGCTCCCGCACGCGATCGTACATGACATACGCGCACCCGTGGGGCCGCGTCGAACAGATGTCCAGAGCGGGAGACGTGGGCGTCCTCGCGGCTTACCACGCAGCCAGACGCTTAGAGCTAAGGCATCGACCGTGCGCTGCCGATGATGGGCTCGTGAGGCTTCCCTCCCATCCCCGCTCGCTGGCCGTCGCGCTGATCGCCGCGGCCCTCTCATCCTTCGCTCTCGCGGCCACTGCGGGCGCCGTCGTGCAGACCGTCGGCGGTACGCCCGTCGGCCTGCAGCCGCGCGAAACGGCCACGGTGTTCGCGGGGGATCTCAAAGAGAAGCTGTCGGGCGAAGGCGAATTCGAATCGAACCTCACGGCCGCCACATTCGCCAACCCCGGCGGCAGCCCGGTCGTGCACGGGAACGACACCTACGCGGTCTACTGGGACCCGATGAACCAGTACCACGGGTACTGGCAGCATCTGATCAACACCTTCCTGCAAGCGGTGGGCGCCGACAGCGGCTCTCTGAAGAACGTCTTTGCGGTCGACACCCAGTACACCGACAGGAGCAACCGGCCCGCCATCTACAGCTCGACCTTCCGCGGCGCCTACACCGACACCGACCCGTATCCTGCGGCCGGGAACTGCACGGACCCGCATCCGCTGGAAGTTGGCGACGCGATCACGTGCCTCACCGACCAGCAACTGCGGGAAGAGCTCAACAACTTCATCGTCCAGCATCACCTGCAGACGGGCATGGGCACGATCTTCTACCTGCTCACACCTCCCGGGGTGACGGTCTGTCTCGACGCGGGCGGTCCGCTCGGCCACTGCTCCGACTACGCGGGCCCGGCGGGCGGCGTGAGCTACCAGAACAGCTTCTGTAGCTACCACTCCGACATCAACCCCGACGCGACGCCGTTGGGTGACGATAAGACCGTCCTCTATGCGGCGATCCCTTGGACCGCCGGCGGACTCGGCGACGGCCACCTGCTGCCCGGCGACATGAAGGCCGCCTTCGACTGCCAGGACGGCGGCTTCGATCCCACCAGCAAGCCGATCGAGAAGAAGGAGAAAGGGAAGGAAAAAACCGAAAAGGAAAAAGAAGAATTCGAAGTGAAGACCGTCGAAGAAAAACGCAAGATCGAAGAAGCCGAAGTCCGCGAAGGCCCCCACCAGCAGGAGCCCAACCAGGGGCAGTGCCCCAGCCGAGACGGCTACTGCGACGCGGGGCTGCCCGACCTGATCGTCAACCAGATCGCGGTCGAGCAGCAGAACGCCACCACCGACCCGTTGCTGGGCTCCTGGCAGGACACGGCCGGCAATGAGGTGACGGACGAGTGCCGCAACTTCTTCGCCAACGGCTCCCAAGGGGCTCACAGCTCGAGCGGCAGCGTCACCGCCAACGAAGAAACGGGCGCCGGCACGCTGGCGAACGAGACCGTGGGCGGGAGCGGCTATTACCTCAATGACACCTTCAGCTTCGCCGGGCTCTTCTACGGCGGCGTTCCCTGCGTCGGCGCGATCAATCTCGTGCCGGAATTCACCGCACCCAACCCGGTCAACGCGGGCGACGTCGTCGGTTTCGACGGGATGGAGTCCTATGTGGACCTCAACCAGGGCGTCAAGTACTCCAAAAGCGGCGAAGCCCAAACGAGCTACCCGACCTTCACCTGGAGCTTCGGCGACGGCACCCCAAACGTCTCGGGATACGCCCCCGGCGCCCCCCCGGCGAACTCGCCCGCGACCTCGCCGTGCGAAGCCCCCTGGCAGGCGCCCTGCGCGGCCAGCACGTTCCACGCCTATCAGTACGGCGGCACCTACACGGTGACGCTGACTGTGAAAGACGTCGGCGGCAACACCGCCACGGTGACCAGGCCGATCGTCGTCTCCGGACCCCCGCGGCCCGGGGAATCCACGAGCGCCTCCGCCGGGAGCGCGGGAGCCGCCGGCGGCGCGGGTTCGTCCTCCTCACCCGGCTCGAGCGCCAAATCCCCGGTCCTCGGCCCGGTGGCGAGCATGGCGGTCGGGTCCCACTCGCTGTCGAAGACCCTTCGCGGCGGCCTTATCGTGCGCTACTCCGTCAACCAGCAGGCCACAGGTCACTTCGAAGTGCTGCTCGCCGCCTCCATCGCCCACCGTATCGGCTTGCACCCGCCCCTCGCGGCGGGACTGCCCGTCGGGACGCCGCCACAGGTGGTGATCGCCAAAGCGCTGCTGATCACGACGAGGGCCGGTCGCGGCACGCTCAAGATCCAGTTCGGCAAAATCACCGCCAAGCGCTTGCGCCGCCTGCACAACGTTTCGCTGTTGCTGCGGCTCAACGTCCGCAACGCCGGCGGCGGGACCACGACCGTCCTCAGCAAGCTCACGCTGCACTGACGCTTCTCCGCTCGCCGCTCCGCGCCTCCGGCGCTGTCCTCAACCTCGATCCGACCGATCCGGAGGTTCCCCACGCCTGAGTTTGGCTTTCTCGCTGAACACGTATCGCCACAGCGCGAACAGCAGCAGGTATCCGCCCACGATCGAGACCACCGACACGACCGCGATCGCCTCGCCGTTGCCTCCTGTTTCGGTGGCGGCGTTGCCATCCAGCGCCAACGGAGTCAGAACAAAGTTCGTCACCAAGATGCTGAGACCCAGGGTCATGGTGCGTCCGCCCAGACCGTCCTACAGCCCCGGCGGGTGTCGCACCGCGTAGCCCGCAAGCGGCGGCGTCGAAACGAGCCAACGCGACGCATACGGCCCGCTGCGGCCCGCGGTATCGAACCACACGCCATCCACCTCCATAAACGTGTGCCCAGCGCTGGCATAGATCGTGATCCAGCGCCCCGGGCCCGGTTCACCCCAGCTGGCGAGGTCGCCCGAGACGAGCGGAGCGCCGAGTAGCCCACCCGCGGCCAATGCATAACTCACCGACCCCGAGCAGTCATACCCGTTGGCGATGAACGACGCGTGTCCCCCGCCCCAGATGTAGGGGAAGTCGGCGATCGCGTTACCCCCCGCGACCACGCGCTGCACGACTTCCGGAACGTTCGTCGGGATCGGGATCGTGCCATTTCCGCCGACCGACGAGCCTCCCGCCACGGGCGTAAACGCGCGCTTTTGCGCCGCCCGTTCCCGGGCTTTGGCCTGTTCCTCTTCGCCGAGCTCCCGCCGAACTTCAGCGTCCGACGGCGCGCCCGCCGCCACCGCCGCTTCGCCCGCGACGCTCGGCGTGCTGGCCGAGCGATGATGCACCGAGGCCGGCACCGGAAAGCTCCGCGCTTCTTCGGGGTCCGCCACCTCATGCACGACACCCGCGCCCGTCCGTACTCCCGTCCCCGCGCCCGTCGTCCCCGCCGTAGCCGTGACGCCCGTCTTCGCCGTCCC
>JBAUXH010000301.1:0-1835 GCA_049584155.1 Solirubrobacteraceae bacterium | reverse complement strand
GCCCTACAGGGTGCGTTCGGAGCGCTGCTGACCCCGAGTGCGTTGGCGGTCATCATCGCCGCGTTCCCAACCGCCGAGCGGGGGGCGGCGATCGGTTCGTGGACGGCTTGGTCTGCGATCGCCACCGTCATCGGTCCGCTGGTCGGCGGTTACCTCGTCGGAGCTTTCTCGTGGCGGTTGATCTTTCTCATCAACCTCCCGTTCGTCGCGCTCACGCTGCTGCTGATATCTCTTGCGGTGCCTGCGCGGGCGCGCGGCACTGCACATGCGCAGGTGGACTGGCTCGGGGCTGTGCTCACCTTCCTCGGGCTGGCAGGGCCGGTGCTCGCGCTGATCCGCCAGCCCGTCGTGGGCTGGAGCAGCCCCGAGGTCTGGGTGCCCGGGCTGGGGGGATTGGCCCTGCTGGGTGCCTTCGTGGTCCATGAGCGGCGCACCGCGCAGCCGATGCTGCCGCTGGGTCTGTTCAGGCGGCGCAACTTCGCGGTGGGCAACCTGCAGACCCTCGCCATGTACGGCGGGCTGGGGGCCACCTTCTTCTTCCTCGTCCTCTTCCTGCAGGAGGTCGTCGGCTACAGCGCCCTGCAGGCGGGGTTCGCCCTGATGCCCTCGACGATCGTCATGTTCACCCTGTCCAAGTACACCGGACGGCTCGCGGACCGATTTGGGCCGCGCCTGTTCATGGGCTTCGGTCCACTGATTGCCGCCGTGGGCTTGGCGCTCATGCTGCGTCTCAACGCCAGCATCGACTATGTCAGCGAACTGCTGCCTGCGCTGCTGGTCTTCTCGCTCGGGCTCACCTGTACGGTTGCGCCGCTGACAGCTACCGTCCTCTCCGACGCCGACGAGTCTGACGCCGGTATCGCCTCGGGTGTCAACAACGCGATCGCCCGCGTCGCCAGTTTGCTTGCGATCGCGGCGGTCGGCGCGGTGGTCTCCGTTCAGTTCAGCTCCGCACTCGACCAACATCTGCATGTGGATCGGCTCTCCCAATCCGCCCAAGCTGCGGTTACACAGGCACGCAGTCAGACACTCGCCAGCGTCGATCCTGCACGTGCCGGTCCGCAGGTCGCGCGCACGGTGCAGTCTGCATCCGTTCACGCCTTTCACGTGGGAATTGGCACCTGCGCGGCGCTCGTGGCGCTCGGCGGGGTGCTCGGCCTAGCCGGGATCCGCAACCCTCGCCGTACAGTGAGCTGCGAGGATTGCGCCGGCGGCCAACTCGCCGGCCAGCCCGTCGAGGCTGGACGCGAGTCCCAGCCCGTGCCTGTGCTCGCGATGGCGGACGTCCCCGACTAGGCCCGCAGAGCGAGTATGCGCGACGTCGGGATCGCGCTCGGCACAGGAGTGGCAGGCGCCGGCTCTACGCCTCGGCGGTTACAAGCGCGAGCGCGAACCCGTCGTATCCCTTGCTACCAACAGTTTGGATCGCGGTGGCGCTCACGCGCGGCTCGGCGGCGAGCAGCTCGTAGAAGCGGCGCACTCCCTGGATGCCTCCGTCGCCAAGCCGAGGGTCGCTGGCAACGGGGTCGAGGATCGCCCCGTCACGCACAACGTTGTCGGCCACGATCAAGGTGCCCACACGGGAGAGCTTGAGCGCCCACTCGAAGTAGCCTGGGTTGTTCTGCTTGTCGGCGTCGATGAAGATCAGATCAAACGGGCCTGCGCCCTCGCGCACGAGCTTGGGCAGCGTGTCGAGTGCGGGCCCGACGTGTACTTGAACGACCTCGGCGAGGCCAGCGCGCTCGATGTTGGCGCTGGCGGCGTCGGCGTACTTCGGATTGGCCTCCAGTGTGACCAAGCGCCCCTCTGGGGGCAGCGCTCGCGCGAGCCAGATG
>JBAUXH010000300.1:0-3458 GCA_049584155.1 Solirubrobacteraceae bacterium | reverse complement strand
AGCGACTTCTCGCGCGGGCGCACGCTGAAAGAGGCGCTCTCGGGCAAGCACATCCTGATCACGGGCGCCTCTTCGGGCATCGGGCGCGCGACGGCGCTGAAGGTCGCGGCCGCCGGCGGGGTGCCGCTGCTGGTGGCGCGCAACGTCGAGAAGCTCGAGGAGACGCGCGCGGAGATCGTCGCCGCGGGCGGCACCGCCTACGTCTACGCGGCCGACCTCTCCGACATGGACTCGGTCGATCGCCTCGTCGAGCGGGTGCTGGCCGACCATCGCCACGTGGACATGCTCGTCAACAACGCCGGGCGCTCGATCCGCCGCTCGATCGCGCTCAGCTACGACCGCTTCCACGACTTCGAACGCACGATGCAGCTGAACTACTTCGGCGCCGTCAAGTTGATCATCGGGCTGCTCCCCAGCATGCGCGAGCGCGGTAGCGGGCACATCGTGAACATCTCCTCGATCGGCGTGCAGACCAACCCGCCGCGCTTCTCCGCGTACGTCGCCTCGAAGTCAGCGCTCGACGCCTTCACGCGCGTGGTCGCCTCGGAGGTGGTCGGCGACGGCGTGACCTTCACCACGATCCACATGCCGCTCGTGCGCACGCCGATGATCGCGCCGACGAAGATGTACGACGCGTTCCCCGCGATCACCCCCGACGAGGCGGCGGACATGATCTGCGAGGCCTTGCGCGGGCGCCCGAAGCACATGGGCACGCGCCTGGGGACGTTCGGCGAGGTCGCCTACGCGCTCTCGCCCAAGGCCGTCGATCGACTGCTGCACCTCGCCTACCGCGTGTTCCCCGACTCGGCCGCCTCCAAGGGCCAGCAGGACGTCGAGGAGCGCGCCTCCTTCGAGCAGATCGCGATGGCCACCCTGACGCGAGGCGTTCACTGGTAGTGACCCCGAACGCGATCGAGGTTCGCGACCTGCACAAGCGCTATGGCGAGCACGAGGCGGTGCGCGGGATCGACATCGAGGTCCGCCGCGGCGAGGTGTTCGGGCTGCTGGGCCCCAACGGGGCGGGCAAGACGACCACGGTCGAGATCCTCGAGGGTTACCGGCGGCGCACGAGCGGCGAGGTCTCGGTGCTCGGCTATGACCCGGCGAGGCGCCAGATCGAGCTGCGCCGGCGCATCGGCATCGTGCTGCAGAGCGGCGGCATCTACAGCCACGTGACTCCGCGCGAGGCGCTCGCACACTGGGCGAGCTTCTACCCGCGCCCGCGGGACGTGGAGGAGGTGCTGGAGCTATCCGGGCTGGCCGAGCAGGCGGATGTGCGCAGCCGCAAGCTCTCAGGGGGACAGCAGCGCAGGCTAGATCTGGCGCTCGCGCTGGTAGGCGATCCCGAGTTGATGTTCTTGGACGAGCCCACCACCGGGTTCGATCCGAAGGCCAGGCACGGCGCGTGGGAGACCGTGCGCAGGCTCAAGCAGCTCGGCAAGACGGTGGTGCTGACGACGCACTATCTGGACGAGGCGCAGGCGCTAGCCGACAGGGTCGCGATCGTCAAGGACGGGCGCGTGCTGGCGATCGGCCCACCGCGAGAATTGGGAGCCCACCCACCCGGCGGCGAGCAGTACCGCGTCGCCTACAGGGACGGGACCGGCGAGCTGGTTGAACGCCAGACCGCCGATCCAACCGGCCTGCTGAACGAGCTCACGCGCGAAGCGCTGGCCCGGGGCGAGCGTCTGGAGGAGCTGAGCGTCGGACGGCCGACGCTGGAGGATGTCTACTTGGAGCTGACGGCCGATGCCTAGCGGGCCGTGGGCGCGGCGCGGATGCTTTGTCCTCGATCGTTCGTGTGCTGAGCACACTTCACTCACTGCGTCCTCGCCCCGCTTGGCCCACGACCCGCTAGGCCTGAGGTAGACACGAATGCCTGACGTCCTCACCCTGACCTGGCGCCAGTACCGCCTGGAGCGCAGGATGTTCTGGCGCAATCCCAGCGCGGCGTTCTTCAACTTCGTGCTGCCGCTGCTGTTCCTCGTCGCGGGCGGCGCGATCCTGCACGGCAACCAGAGCCAGCTGAACAAGCTCGTACCGGCGATCGCGGGGATGAGCGTGATGTCGACGACGTTCACCGCGCTGGCCTACAACATCGTCTTCCTGCGCGAGCGCGGCGTGCTCAAGCGCATCCGCGGCACCCCCCTGCCGACCGGCTCCTACCTCGGCGGCGTGGCCGCCAACGCGGTCACGAACACCGCGCTGCAGATCGCGATCGTGGTCATCGCCGGACGCCTGTTCTTCGGTGTCGGCTGGCCGAAGGACTGGCTGGAGCTGCTCGTATTCGTGCTCGCCGGGGTCGCGTGCCTGGCCTCGCTGGGTGTCGCCTTCGCTCATGTCATCCCCAACTTCGAGTCGACCGCCGCCTACGTAAACGCCGTGTTCCTGCCCGTCGTGTTCGTCTCCTTCTATGCCTTCGACACCACCGGCGCTCCGGAATTCATCCGCAACGTCGCCGACGCGCTGCCGCTGAAGCCACTGATCGATGGTCTGTACGCGGCGATGGTGACGGGGACGGGGCTCGCGCACAACCTCGACGCGTTGGCGGTGATCGGGCTGTGGGGCGTGCTCGGGGTATGGCTGGCGATCCGCGGATTCACGTGGGAGCAGCGGCGCGGATAGGCTGTGCCCCGACCGCCGGCGGCCTCACCGATACCCGCCTCACCGTCACCGTTTGCCCGTTACCCGCCCGCCGCCGGGACCGCCGCAGGCCCAAGCTCGATCACAGGAGAATGCACATGAAGCAGCTCGCCGAGGACGTCTACCAGCTGAAGGGATGGCCGCGCAACGCGATCAACGTGTACGTGATCGGCGACGTCCTGATCGACGCCGCGACCCGCCAGGGTGAGAAGCGGATCCTGCGCGAGCTCTCCGGCAGGACGATCGCCGCGCACGCGCTGACCCACGCCCACCCGGACCATCAGGGCGCCAGCCACGCTGTCTGCGAGCAGCTGGGAATTCCGTTGTGGTGCGGGCAGGGGGACGTGCCCGCGATGGAGACGCCCGGGGCGATCAAAAACCCGAAAGCCCCCCGCTGGCTTGAGCGACTGCAGGAGCGCTTCTGGACCGGACCCCCCCACCCCGTCTCACGCGCGCTGGGCGAGGGTGACGAGGTCGCCGGATTCACGGTGCTCGAGACGCCCGGCCACTCCCCGGGACACGTCTCGTTCTGGCGCGAGTCCGATCGCACGCTGATCGTCGGCGACGTGCTCGGCAACATGAACTTCATCACCGGCATCCCCGGCCTGAACACGCCCCCGGACATGTTCACGCCCGACCCCGCCCGCAACCGCGAGTCAGCACGGCGACTGGCCGAGTTGCGACCGGCGCTCGCCTGCTTCGGCCACGGCGCGCCCCTGCGCGACCCGGACAAGCTGGCCGCGTTCGTGGCGAAGCTGCCCGCCTGAAGGAATGAGCGAAGGGCTGTTCACCCCGTCCCGGCAGGGGCGTAGGGT
>JBAUXH010000299.1:0-18751 GCA_049584155.1 Solirubrobacteraceae bacterium | reverse complement strand
CTAAAAAAGTCGTCCTATCCAAGTACCTGCGCGACGGTCGCTTGCGCTATCCGGTCGCGTTCGGCGGACCCACCGGGCCGCTGCGCCTGTTCGAAGAAGGTCTCGGCGGACAGGCGGGCTGGATGCTGCCATTCGCGCTCGTCGGCCTGCTCGCGCTCGCGCTGTGGTCGATCGGTGCGGGTCCGCAGACTGGCAAGCAGGATGTGCAGGCCGGTGAGAATCGACCCGAAGCGGAAAGAAATCCTTCACAGTCATCTGACCGCGACTTCGAGCACAGTGGTGGCCGGCGAGATTCGCGCCTGGCTGGCTTGATCGTGCTGGGGGGCTGGTTCCTAGTCGAGGCGGCCGTGCTGAGCCTGTCGAAGGGGATCGTGCACCCCTACTACCTGTCCGCGCTCGGGCCAGGAACGGCGGCAATGGTCGGCGCGGGCGCCGTGGCATTCGTCGCGCCCGGTGCGCGTCGACGCTTGCGCCTCGCACTCATACCGATCGCCGTTGCCGGCGCCGTCGCGGCTCAGCTGACGCTGCTCGGCTACGACCACTACCTGCACTGGTTCAGGCCGGTGCTGATCGTCGGCGCTGCAGTCGGCGTCGTAGCGATGCTCGCGTTGCAGCGTTTCACGCGTCAGGCGATGGCGCTCACGCTTGGTCTGCTGCTGCTCGCCCCGGCGGCCTACGCGGCTACCACCTGGCAGTTCGCGGTCGAGGGGACCTTTCCCGCCGCTGGTCCCCACGCCGCTGGTGCGGTCGGTCCGCTGGGGCTTAAACCCCACGACCTGCTCGTCACCCGGGCGCTGCTCAATTACGTTGACACTCGCCATCCGGGCACGCGCTGGAACGTACTGACGGAGGCCTCAAACACGTCCGCGCCGATGATCCTGCTCGGCCATGACGCGGGTGCGATGGGCGGCTACAGCGGCAACGACCCGGCCGTGAACGGACCCGGCCTGGCACAACTGGTAGCCCACGGGCAAGCCCGCTATGTCGTGCTCGGCGGGGCCTACTCCGAACGCGGCGGCAACGCCGGCTCCAATGCCGTGATCGAATCCTGCCGCGTGATTCCAGCCGCGGCATGGCAACCACGCCCGCTCAATCCGAACGCATTGCTGCTGTATGACTGCGCCGGGCGCGAGCGCGCGCTGCGGGCGCACTGAGGCTCACGCCGCGACGAGCAGCTCACGGTGGAAAGCACGGGCGAACAGCTCGCTCTCGCGGCGGGCCGCCCAGCGCGGGACGGCCGACTCACCGTCGGCGATCAACCGCAGCTCGATCTCGCCCTTGCCTCCGTTGGCGTCTGTTTCCCTTTGCACCCTGCCGTCGGATCGGCTCGTGAGCGTGAACCGCGTGGCGCGCACCAGCTGATCGCGCGAGCGCTCGAGATCCTCGGCCAGGCGCAGCAACACCGCGCAGCGATCCAGGCGCGCGATATCGTCCGGTTCGAACAGCGCCGCCAGGGGACCGGGGTCGGGCATCCCCTTGCGGTGGTAGCGGGCGGCCTGCGCGACGATCGCAACCTCGATCGGCGAATAGCCCGGCAGACCGCCGTTGAGGATCAAATAGCGCGAGTGCTTGTGATGGTCGTCGTAGTCGACCGACATGCCGATGTCGTGCAGCATGCACGCCGCCCACAGCAGTTCCCGCTCGACCGGATCGCCCTCGTGCAGGTCCAATCTCGCGAGTTCGTCGAACATCGCCAGCGCGAGCGTCGCGACGTGGTCGGTATGAGCCGCATCGGGCCGGTATTGCGCAGCCAGGTTTAGCACGCTCGTACGACGTAGGTCGGCGAACAGCGGCGGCTCTCGATCGGCTAGCAACCGCTCAAAGAACACACCCTCGCGCAGCCCTGCCTCGGTGACTTCCAGACCGTCGAACCCGCCCGCGAGCAGCGCGCCCTGTACGACGATCGCGCCGGCCAGGATCAGGTCGGCACGCGCCGGCTTGATGCCTGGCACCGAGCTACGCTGCGATGCTGGCAGCTCCGCGAGTCGCTCCACGAGCTCCTCCAACGCCTCGTTAGAGACGACCGTCGCCTGCACCCCGTTGGAGGGCAGGCCCGATGCGCGCTGGGCCGCGGCGGCGAGGTTGCGGACCGTCCCACCGATCCCCACCAGACGCGAGCCGGCGCTTGCGAGCCACTCGGCGCGCTGAAGCTCGGCGGCGACGTGCTCGCGGAGCTGCTCGATCTGCCTGCGCTTGGCGGGGCCGTTGGCGGGCAGAAACCGCTCGGTCATACGCACCGCGCCCAATCGCCATGAGCCGAGCTCATGCGCGACCCGATCGACGACGCGCACCAACTGCAGCGACCCGCCGCCGAGATCCAGCACACAACCATCCGTCAGGGTCGTCGAATTGACCGCCGCCAGGTAGCCGTAGCGCGCCTCCTCCTCGCGGCTCAGCACACGAATCGGCAGACTCGTGCGCTCGCGCGCCAGCGCCAGGAAGCCGGCGGCATTCTCGGCATCTCGGATCGCGCTGGTCGCAAGAGCCTCCACGGAGTGGCCGCTGAGCCCGGCCGCGCGGCAGAAGTGGTCGAACACGTCCAGCGTCGCCAGGGCACGACGCATCGGCTCCTCCCCAAGCTTGCCGCTCGCCGCGAGCCCCTCGCCGATACGCACCGGCTCGTAGATCTCGTCGGTGCGCCTCCACCACCCCTCCCACGCCATGAACACGACAAGCCGGAAAGAGTTCGAGCCCAGGTCGATCACGGCCAGCCGCTCGCGCGACCCCCTCACGATTCATGCACCCCCGTCATACGTTGAGCGTATTCACCACACCGGAGGGCTCGGGCCGTACAGGTGGGCTCCCGGAGCCGGGAACTCAGGCGAAGCGCTCGGACAGGCCGAGCTCAGAGCGGGCGATGCGCATACGCTCGGTCAGCTGCGCCTCTGCTTCGGCGTCAGCGACGATCTGGATGACGGGGATTCCGAGCCCGTCGGCGAGGCTCGTGAGCTTGCTCCATGTTGGGTTGCGCCGACCCCGCTCGATTCCAGACAGGTAGGTTGGGTGCATGTCTGAGGTGTGTGCAAGATCTTCGATCGTGAGCTTGCGCGCGCGCCGCAGGCGACGGATCGCACGACCCAGCTCGGGATTCGTAGGCACCGGTGTGGACACCCCGGGAACTTCGCTGGTCGGCGAGTACATGACTACAGGTAATAGAGTCATATGTGTACAAATGTCTGTCTACTTTGTGTCTTCTTTCAAACACGGCCAGTTGGATATGTATTCAGCTGAAAAAGGCGCACTATCGACTGGCAACCGTCACGCAGATACGGGTTCGCCGTCCAGATAGGCCGCGACGGCCAGCGCGTCGGCTCGCAACGCCGCCGTATCCGCGCGCGTCAGGCGCCCGAACGGCCGCAGTGCGATCTTGCCCGCGCGCATGCTCCACACAGCCACCGCGCGACCACGCACGAGCGCGAACGGCCGGAATACACCATTGAGGGTGATGATCGGCTCTTTCTCGGCAAGCATCGGCGCGCGCGAGACCCACCCGTGCAGCACCGGATCGAACGAGCCCAGCAACCGAGGAGGCGGCAGTTCGGCCGCCGCCTCGCGTCGCGCCAGATCAAGGAGCCCGTCCGCACGCTCAGTCAACTCGGAGGCGATCGCGCCCAACCCGTCGCGCGCGTCACGCAACGGCAGACCCGCCCACTTCGCCAGGTCGCGATCGTCGGCGGGACCATGGCCAGCCAAGAAGCGACGGGCCAGTTCCTTCAGGGCACGCCCCCGCTCGATCGGTTTGTGTGTCGGCAGCCAGTCGCGGACGAGCACATACGCGTGCTCGCGACCGATCATCGGCCCGCGCACCGCGACACCGCGCAGGCTTACCGCAAACAGCAGGTGCAGCAGTGCCTGTCCCTCCGTGCGCACCCCGGCCGCGACGAGGCGCTCGCGCAGCTCGATGCGCGTCAGCGGCCCCTCTTCGGCCAGTGCGCACTCGATCGTCTTCATACCGCGCTCGGCTACACCCGGAGTGAGGCCCTCCTGGACCAGCCGCCGCGCGCTGCTCGCCATCAGACGCGGCGCCGTCAACGCCTGCAGCCAGGGGTAATCCTCACTGCGGACGAGATGCAGCGTCCCACGGTTCAACCACGTGATCAGCAACAACCGCTCGTTCAGCGCACGGTCCACGTCTGCAGCCGCCAGACCCTCGCTGCGCGCCCTGATCGCCAGACGGGCGCCGCGCGGGTCCTGGCCCTGGACCGCGAGCAACCGCTCCACCACCGTCTCGGGGTCTTTCGCCGGTGGACCAGCCAGCAGTTGGGCGCTCAGGCGCTCGCGGAGCATCACTGCCCGCACAGTAACGTTCAAAGGCCCGCCGATCGGTGTGAGTCAGCGAGACCCAGGAGGACCGATGTACGTCAACCCCCATTTCGCCGAGCGCGAGCTGCCGGTCCTGCAAGACATCATCGAGGCCGTCCGCTTCGGCGTCCTCGTACTCTGCTCCGACGGTCCACTCGCCGCCCACATCCCCTTCGTCCTGCATCGCGAAGAAGGTCGGTTTGGGACGCTCATCGCTCACGTCTCCGCCCGTGACCCGCTCGCGCGCCACTTGGATGGCGAGCACGAGGCGCTCGCGATCTTCAGTGCCCCTCGCGCGTACGTCTCGCCGCGCTGGTGTCCGAGCGGCGGTCTGCCGACATATAACTTCTTGGCCGTCCACGCCTACGGTCGCCCGCGCCGGTTGCAGAACCCAGACGTCGTGCTCGGTCATCTCCGCGAGCTCGTGGAGGTCCACGAGGATCGTTTCTCACAGCCGTGGTCGCTCGCTTCCGTCGCCGATGAGTACGTCGACGAACGACTGCCTCACATCACCGCCTTCAGCTTGGAGATCGACGCGCTCCAGGGCAAGCGCAAGCTCAGTCAAAACCGCACCGCCGAGGATCGGGAGGGGATTATTAGTGGACTGCGCGAGCGTGGCGGAGATGACGATTTGGCTATTGCCAAAGTTATGGCCAGCTATTCGTACTCCTCGCGCGAGGGCTAGCGCTCGGGTGGGTGTCTCTCCCCTTTGCGCCGCATTCGCGACTCGGTTATGAACATCGATGACCTCGGCCACTTGACGATTCGCAGCGCCGGCGTGAGGGACATCGCGGGCGTGCTCGGCCTGTGGGCTGCCGCGGGCAGTGTGCCGACCGTCAGCGACTCTCCCGACGGGTTGACTCGACTACTGGTCACCGACCCCCAGGCGCTGCTGGTCGCCGAGCTCGAGGATGTCCTGGCAGGTTCGCTGATCGCCGCCTGGGACGGTTGGCGTGGGAGCTTCTACCGACTGGCCGTGGCGCCCGAGCACCGACGCAAGGGACTCGCGACGGCACTACTCAAGGAGGGTGAGCGGCGCCTGCGCGAGCGGGGCGCGATCAGGCTCACCGCGATCGTCGCCGACGATGAGGACGGGGCCATGGGGTTCTGGTGTGCCGCCGGCTATGAGCGCCAAGAGCACAGGGCCCGGTTCGTGCGCCACCCCCACGCGCAGCGTCAGGCCCACATGTCCGACGAGTGAGCTGATTCTGAACTATTCTCGGCCATCGAAAGTCCGCGCGAAAAGGGCGGGCTATAGCGGCGGGACCTGGTTGTTGACCTGTGTTCCGTGGTACAGGTGGTCGTGGGTCCTACAGGAGGCCGGGAAGCTGAATTGGACGCTGTCGCTGCGTACGCCGTTGTAGCTAGCGAACAGGGTCGCGCGTCCGATCGTCCCGACCTTACATTCCGGATCGTTGCTGGCTCTTACGCGGACCCTGATCTTCATGATGTTCCCGGGGAAACCCCACATCACCGCGTAGTGCGATTGGTAGAGGAGGTGATGTTCGACCGTCATCGTGATCGAACGAGTTGGCTCGTTACGAACGTGGTCTTCCTGGCAGAGGATCCCGGAGACGGTGTGCGCGTCTAGATTGATTTCGCCGTGGCCACGGGCGAAGCTGCCAGTGGGTCCCGTGATCGGTGCACCGGTGTGAAAGCCCCAAGGCGGAATCCCATAGACGATCGGGACATGGCCGCAGCCGGGCGAATACCCGGCGGCCTGACTGGCGATGCCGGTGAGCGCAAGCAGCGAGGTGAGCACCATGAGCACGAGTCCGACGCATCGCATGATCTGATTATTCATACCTGCCATTTTGGAAAGCTCCTAGTCCGGCCTATCGGATCACAAGCGGCTTAGGCTAAAAAGTCAGCGAGATGATCGGCGGAAAGTGGAGTGGAATGCTCAGGCCCAGCGCATACCGCCGATTGAGGTGCATAGAGGCGCGTGACACCAGCAACTCGTCCCAGGCCCTCCCAGCGCGCCGAAATGATCCAGAATTTGGCTCAAGCATGCCCAATCCCAGCATGGGCCCCGCCAGGACTCGAACCTGGGACCAATCGATTATGAGTGCGTTCCAGGGCTTGCGGCTGTTTGCGGCTGGTCGTGGATTTTGGCTCTAGAACACGGTTTCAGCGGGGTGTGCCGATCCGGCGGTTTGCGGCTGTCTCCGGGTGCTCGGCGGCCCCGCGGTGGCCCCAGTGGTTGCCCCGATTTGTAAGCCCCGTCTGGGCCAGCACCCAAGATTCGCGGGGGCTTGGACAGATATTCCTCCGCTGAGGCGTAGCTACGCATCTGTCGGGTCGGTGCTCGCCGTCTGCGAGGGCGGTGGCGGGGAGTCGAACTGCATGACCCTATATAGAGATACGACCAGCGACCACAGGAGGACGGGATGGTAGCCCGCCGACGAACAGCACCCCCTGATTGACGCAGGCGCAGTTCGAAGCGACAGTCGTACCTGCGACGGGAGGCAAAGCCTCACTTTGGGCAAACGATGGATTGAGTGCCGCAACGGCATGACCAGGCTCTGATATTGCGTGAAAGGAACGAAAGATGATGATGCGTGCACGAGGATTCGCCGCCGGCGTCGGTTTCGGCGTCTTCGCGACCTGGATGGTGGCCGGCGCGCTAGGAGCTGCCGGCGGGGCCGCTCGCGATCAGACTGATGCTGCAGCCCATATCTCCAAAGGCAAACGCTGCGCGGGGCGCGAACTGAACCTCGAGGTCGATGGCAAGGAAGGTGCGCCGGTGATCCCCTACGGACCGGCGACGATCACGGGCATCCTCCACTGCGGCACCCTGCCGATCCGCAACGCACAGCTAGCGGTCGCATCGGTGGGCTGTCTGCCGCCAGGCGTTCAGCCGATCGTGGACACGGTCACGACCGGGCTCGACGGCTCGTTCCTCTACGACGTTCCTCCCGGCCCGAGCCGTCAGCTCAGCTTCAGCTACACCTCCCATCGCGACGATCAGGGGTCATCGGTGGCCGCGCTGGCGACGCTGCGCGTACGCCCGCAACTGCGACTGCAGATCCAGCCACGCGCCGTCCGCAACAAGCACACGATCTACTGGACCGTCGGGGTGCTCGGTAGCCCAGTTCCGGCACAGGGAATCACGCTGGACCCACAGGTCAAAGAGGGACACAAGTGGCAGAGCTTTGACCAGTTCCGCGTTTACCAGGAAGGCACGAGTCGAGCCTATGTCTATACGTTCCTAAAGACGTCAGAGCCGGCCATTTATGAGTTCCGCGTTGCGTTGCCGGCGACGGGATCAGGCGAATATCCGTATTCGTCCGGAGCTAGCAACGTTGTCTACGTCCACGTGAACCCGTAAGAACACTGTCGGTGTCAGCGCCGTGCGGGATCTCTTCGGCACGATGCAGAATGAGGGCGCTACGAAGGGCATCCTCGTGCCACCAGCGGCTATGGAAAGGCGTCGCACGAGTTCGCCAACAGCAAGCCGTTGGACTCATCGACGGTGGCGGGCTGCTGTTTCTCTTGAGCCAGCACGCTGGCATGGACGCGAAGATCGAAGTGCCCGAGGACTGGGTGGATCCGAGCTGCCTTCCTAGGCTTGACGGGCCCGCCTCGCCTCGCCGGCGACACTCCGCGAGGCTCAGGCGCCCGATACGTACTCAGGGTTCACGTGGCGGCGACAACGACCGCGTAGCCATTGCCCTGAAAGGACTCCAGGGCGTTGCGGCGTGCGCGCTTGCCGATCAGCTGCGGCTCGTGTCCGCTTGGAGTGATGTCGATCGCGAGCTCGATTCCGAGCGCGTCGGAGATGCGCAGCAACATCGGGAACGTTGGGTTGTGCTCGCCGCTCTCCAGCCGCGCGACGGCCGGCTGGCTCATACGTAGACGCTTGGCCAGCGCGGTCTGGCTGAGATCGTGCTCCGCGCGGTAGGCGATCACCTTCACGGCCACAGCCCGAGCAAGGGCCGTACGCTCCCACTCCCGACGATACTCGGGATCGGCGTCCAGGTGCCCGGCGAGCACCTCCTCGTGAGTAGGCAGATCAGAAAGCTTCACGACGAATGACTATATCAAACTTGTGATAGCCCGAGCGTGGATCACCGATCGATTTCGGCGAGTCGCGCCTTGGCGGCGCTGACGGCGCTGTCGAACCCGGCCTTGTCCTTCTGAGCCTCCGGGCCGACGGCGCCGATCACGAACACGTCGCCGATGCGTTCGTAGATGCAGCGCCACGGACTGCGGCCGGCACGCGGGCGCAGCTCGCGCAGCGAACCGCCCGGGTCGCCCATGACCTTGCTGGAGTGCGGAAAGGGAAGCGTCGGGCCGAGCGAGGCCAGCTTGTCCACGGCGTTGTCGACCGCCTTGCGCTCCTGCGGTGGAATCGCGTCCGCCTCGCTGCGTGCCTTCGGGTGATAGCGCACGGGCCACGAACCGGACGGCACCTGCGGCCGTCGAGCGGCTTCGGGCTCCTTTCCACGCCTGCTCATTGTTCACGCCGACGGCGCGAGGTTGGATCGATCATGGGAAGCCCAACGTTAAGTGCGCCCACGGACAAACGCCCTCTTGTGACCCGCTCGCGGCTCGTGCCGTCGTGCCACCGCTGGCCCCACGGGTGGCCCCAGGCGCCGATTTCGCCGCCTCCATCCGATCCAGCAGGCACGGAAACCACTCGACCATGCGGCTTCCCGCCATGGGCCCGCCAGGACTCGAACCTGGGACCAATCGATTATGAGGAAGGGCTGGTTGGGGGTGGCAATGGGGCGAGATGCCGCATGGGTGCTGGGGATATTCGCCGCCCTTGGCTGAGTTTGGTGCGCTGCCTGGATTGCCCTGGTTTGCGGGCGATTCCTGGGGGTTTGGGCGCATGCGCCTATTCAGGTCGTCAAGGGTCGAGGGCCTCTGCTGCGAACTCTCCCGGCGTGACGATCGGGATGCCTTGGAAGGAACTGAGTCCGAGCAGATCGTCGTCGCCGGAGACGATGTAGTCGGCATCGCCGTCCACGGCGGCCTCCAGGACTCGATTGTCGCTCTCATCGTCTACGACCGCCAGCACACTGGATGTCTGGATGAACGAGATCCACGAGTCGCTCCGCATCGTCGATGACCTTTGCGAGCTTTGGATATGCAAGGACGCGGCGCAGCTCGGCGAGGAGTGGCTCGCTGGTCAGGAGCGCGAACCGGCCTTCAAGCGCCTCGTCAACAATCCTGGCGGGCGGACCGGACCAACCGAGGCCGGAGACGATGACGTTGGAGTCGAGGACGACCCGTTGTGTCACGCGGCTGCTCGGGCTGCCGCGATCGCCTCGTCGACGACCGACGCATCGAGCCCGGCTGCTGCGACGCTCTCACGGACCTCGACAAGCCGGGCCTGCAGGTTCTCCCTGGCCACCCTTCGCCGGCTCTCGATCAGCGAGTCGTACTCGGATGGGCTGACCAGCACCGCCACGGCCTGCCCTCGTCGCGTGAGGACGACGGCCTCGTCATTAGCCGCGATCTCGTCCGCGAGCTGGCCGAGCTTCGTGCGTGCCTTATCGACTCCAATGGTTCGCTCCATCACTGTGCTCCTATCGGTCTACCGTAACGATAACCTTACCGTACGTAAGCCGAGATCGACCGGTCGGAGACATGGGAACCAGAGTCGTCTACTGCTCACTTGGCTCGAATTGACCGACAGCAGAGGGATTATCTGGGCCGTCACCTCGATCCTCGACCGGGATCTGTTTGCGTTGTGCTGCGTCCGGAGTAGCGTCGTTCGCAGTCTTCCGCCCCTGCCCGACAAGCTCACGCCCCACTCCCTGCGCCGAACATTCTGCTCACTGCTGTACGCGCTCGGCGAGGACCCCGGCGTGGTCATGGACGAAATGGGCCACGCCGACCCAGGACTCGCACTACGGGTCTATCGCCAGGCGATGCGGCGAGGCGAGGAGGAGAAGGCAAAGCTCAGCGCGGTAGTCGACGGCGCGCTGAAACACGATCGGTGAGGACCCTCGATCGCAAACTCGCAAACGCTTGCTGTTTTGAAGAAAGGCGAGCGTGCTCCAGCATCGATCACCGATGATTGGTCTTCGTCCTTTGTGTGAGTGCGTGGCGCGTGATTTGCGCTCTTGCTATCGCGCTTGTAGGCGGGGGTCTGGGAGTCTGGGGGCAGCTGTTGTTGAATGTGTCTGCCGGCGTTGTGGGTTTGGGTTGGCCGTTCGTAGTGGTTTGTGTGTCTTGCTGAGCTCGGTGTCCATCGATCCAGGGTGTGTTGCGAGGAACGCGGCGACGACTTGTGGGTCGAAGTGGCTGCCTGCTTCGTGTTCGATCTCGGTGATCGCGCGGGCTGTGGGCCAGGCTGTCTTATAGGGGCGGTCGTGGGTTAGGGCGTCGAAGACGTCGGCGACCGCGACGATGCGTCCGACGAGGGGGATCGTCTCGCCGGCGTTGCCTCTTGGGTAGCCGTTGCCGTCCCAGTGCTCGTGGTGGCTTTCGGCGATCAGGGTGGCCATTTGCAGCACGGGTGAGCCGCTGCCTGTGAGCAGGCGGGCGCCGAGCATCGTGTGGGTCTTCATCGCCTCGTACTCCTCGGTGGTGAGCTTTCCTGGCTTCAGCAGGATGTCGTCCGGGATGCCGATCTTGCCGACGTCGTGCAGTGGCGCGGCGAGACGCAGTATCTCGATTTGGTCTTTGTCGAGATGCAGGTGGGTGGCGATTTCTGCGGATAGCGTGCCGACGCGCTCGGTGTGCTCGAAGGTGTCGTCGTCGCGGTACTCGGCTGCCAGGGCCAGGCGTCGAAGTGTTTTCGCGCGTGCGTCGTTGAGCTCTTGGGTGCGCTCGGTGACCTTGGCCTCGAGCAGTTCGGAGTGTGTGGCGAGTTGCTGCTCGGCTTCGTGTTGGGTAGTCACGTCACGGGCCACGGCGTTGATTTGGCCGTCGTCGAGGGTGGCGTGGCCGGTCCATTCCAGCCAGCGGTAGCTTCCATCGGTGGTGCAGTAACGGTTGCGGAAGCCGATCACGTCGCGTGCTCCTTTGCTTACCGCATCGTTTTCGGTGAGTGTTGTAGCACGGTCATCGGGGTGCACGAACTCGATGAACGGTCTCGAGCACAGGGTCTCGGCGGAGTAGCCGAGCGTGCGTTCCCACGCGGGGTTCACGCGCGTGAAGCGGCCCTTTAGGTCAATCGTTGCGAGCAGGTCGAGTGACCCGTCGAAGTAGTGCGCGATCTGGGTCTCCAGCTTGTGGCGGTGATCGACGAACGCGCCAAGCAGCACCCCGAGCAACACGAACGTGATTGCCCAGCTCAGATAGCCCCAGACGGACAGGCCGAAGTCCTGGCCCTGCCAGTCCCAGACGCCGATCAGCGTGAGCCCCACGAGCGCGCCCGAGAGCCCCCCGCGCAGGCCGAAGCGCAGTGCGAGCAGCACGATCGGCAACACATACAAGACTTCCTCGGCGTCGACCGGGTTGGTGTCCCTCGACTGCAGCACATAGATCCCGGCGAACAGCGCAACTGCGACCCAGATCGCCTGCTGAGAGCCGGATCGCATTCTGATGCGCCGGAGACGCAGATGCACCGGCTGGTAGGGCCTCATACGTACTCATCGTGCACATCCCATTTTGGGGGTATACGTCGCGCGAGGAGTGGACGTTTGTTCCAGTAAACTGAACGGTGCCGGTTTCAGCGCAGTGCTGATGGGGTCATCCCGGCGCTGAGATGAGCGGTGAAGAGGTTTGTTGACCGGGCACGATCGTCTCGACGCGGTCGCGCCCGTTTTTCTTGGCTGAGTAGAGCGCCCGATCGGCTGAACGGACGAGCGTGGGCGCATCACTGGCGTCGTCGGGCAACACGGCTACGCCGATGCTGGCGGTGACCTGATCGAGGTTGGACATATTGATCGTCGCGATGGCCTTGCGCACGGTCTCGGCGACCTCGAGCGCGGCCTGCTTGTCGGTCCCAGGGAGCAGCAGCAGGAACTCCTCGCCTCCGTAGCGCCCAACGAAGTCGCTGTCGCGGACGGCATTGCGCAGAGCGACACCGGTGGTCGGCAAGAACCTCGTCGCCTTGGTCGTGGCCGAGGGTGTCATTGATATTCTTGAAGTGGTCGAGATCCAGCAGCAGCGCCGCGAGCGGACTGACCCCGCGCGCGGATTGGGCGACCATCCGCTTGAGGGTGTCCTGCCCCGCTCGGCGGTTCGGCAGGCCCGTCAGCCCATCGGTCGCGGCTTGCAACTGCGCGATCGCGAGGTTGCGCAGGTTCGCCAGCACCGGTGCCGCCTGGGCGACCGTTTCGCGGATCCGCTGACACGAGCTCGCATCGAGCTCATCGGGATGACTGATCAGCACCACGCCGATTACCTCGCCACCCACCAGCAGCGGCTCACACGTCGATGCTCCTGGAAGCGCACCGCAGATCTGACAGCTCAGCAAAGCCCGATCGTCCTTGGTCTCCTCGGTATGGCCGCGACCAAAAGCGAACGGCAAGACAGAACCGTGGCTTCGCACCCATCAGCGGGTCGCGCAAGGCGTTGATCCCGTTCGATAGCGGCGTCTTGGCTTGCAGGCGGTCGGCGCTGTTGTTGCGCACAAGCACCACCGCTCGCGCCCCCTCTACGGATCGCTCGACCTGGCGGCACAACAGTTCGTGAGCTTCGTCCTCACTCTCGGTGATCTGCAGCATCTCGATGTACTCGCTCTCTTCAAAGCGCCGATCCCTTGCCCGCTGGTCCACCATGCGCTTCAGCGTTATTCCGACGAGCAGCATCACCACAGCGGCCGCGGCAGCGACAATCGCGACGACGATCAGCCAGCTCCGGTCACGGTGATAGGTCGCCTGAGCACCCGTGCGAGCATCGGCCGCCGCCTCACGCTCGATTGGCTCCCGCCCGGACACATAAAGGATCAACGGGTCCATCGTGTCGGCGATCGAGTCAGCAGCCTGCGCACGCCGCCCCGCACTGAGCGACCCACCAACAGACTCAAGCGCCCGACGCTCCGTCCGCGCGGCTGCCCTCCACCCCGAGGGGACCCGCTGCAATTCGGCACGCTCCGCCGGTGGATCACCGGCGTGCAGCCGCAGGAACCTCGCAATGTCGCTATTGACCTGAGGCACAGCGATCAGGTCGAGTTCCGCTCGCAGCTCCTCGATTTCCGCGGCATTGTTACTCGCCGTCAACTCCAAGCCCGATGCGCTCGGCATTAGCGAGATCAAGCGCCAACCGGCTACTCGCTTCAGCGGTCACGAGATTGTCAGCAAACACCTGATCGTTTGCATGTTGCACATCTTGCAGGCCACGAAGCCCGAGAACACCCACCGCAACCAGCGACGCGGACAGCACAAACAACGCAACGAAAAAACGAGCACTAATAATCGAACTCGGACGCACCCCAATACATCGACATAAGCAAGCCAATCCATAAATACGAATCAGCTGCGCCAACAGGTCCGAAGAGACACACGCACCCCTACGTGAGCGGCAGTCACCACACCGCTCAACAACGCTGCTGCCTCGGACGAGCAGCAGCAGCCTAGATGGTCGCCAAGCCGTCATGTAGACACGGGGTGCGGGCAAGGGCGGTTAGGTCACGGCAGCAGATCAGTCCTGGTGATCACGATGCCGTAGAAGAAGCTGACTCGGAGCATCGCTCAATCATGAACCGAGCTTGAGACGGTATTGTCGAGCCGGCTCAAATCACTCCTGCGGAGGGGTGAGCCGGGGGTTGTAGAGGATCTCCCATAGGTGTCCGTCGGGGTCGCGAAAGTAGCCGGAGTAGATTCCCCATGGACGGTCGTGAGGTCGGTCGGTAAGGGTGGCCCCGGCGGCTTGGGCTTGGGTGAGCAGGGCGTCGACCTCAGCCTTGCTTGCCACTGCTTGTCCGATGCTGAACTCGCCTGTCTTCGGCGCACCGAGCGGGACCTTCGCGTCCTTTGCCAGCTCGGTGCGCGGGTACAGACATAGGATCACCCCGCCCTGCAGCTCGAACATCGCGATCGCCCCATCCGGCTCGACCTCATCACCGACGAACTCAGTGCCGATCACCCCGCGCGACTCCAATCCGAGTCCATCTCGGTAGAAGCCCAGTGCCCGCTCCAGATCAGCTACAGCGAGCGTGATTATGTCGATTCGCGCTTCCATCTTCCGCCTTGCTCACCGGATACCCGATTGGCGCGCCAGCTATGCGTGCTCGATGGAGACTGCGAGTGATGACCGGCTCACGCCCGTTTCCTTAGACGTCCTCTACCGTTATCCCGAGCTGTTGCGCGAGCGTTCGAGAGAGCTCCATGAGCTGCAGCGGGTCGATGATCGCACCGCGAAGCCCCAGCACAGATCCCGCGAGTCTGAGCTCTGAGCCTCGCAGGTCAACGAGCGACATGACTGCTTTGGAGAAATCGACTTCCACGAGCTGACAGCGGGAGAAGACCGTGGCTTTGATGCTCGCCCCCTGGAAGTCCGCTCCGGTGAGCACGCAATCCTCGAAGGACACTCGCTCGATCTCGCTGTGACGGAAGTTGGCATAGTCGAGCTTGCAGCCCTTGAAGCTCACCTCCACGATCCGCGCCTCGGCGAAGCTAAGGCCGGTCAGCCGTGCGTCGGTGAACAGCGTACGCCGCAGTTGCGCACCTCCCCAGTCACTGTTGGCTGCGTCGATACGCTCAGCGATGACATCGACGAAGTCGACGCCCCGGAGCTTGGACTCGCCGAGATCGACGTCTTTCAGATGCACCCGCCCAAGGCGTCCCGAGCCAGCATCCACCTCCAGGAGGGACACTGAGCAGACCCGAGCGTCTTCCAGCTCGAAACGTGCGTCAAGCCCAGCGAGATGAACACTCTCGAGCTCCTCGGAGGCAAATTCGGGTGCCTGCGTGACCCCGACTTGGGGAGGCCTGGATCCTCGCGGGGCCATCTCATCATTATGAGCCGAGCTTGGGACGGTACTCGTAAGCCGTCCTCAGCTCAACAGTCCCAGACCTGGATCCGTCCGCGGCCGATCCCTCTGACATTGCCGAGACCAAGACCTCGTGTGTGGCGCGGAGCCTCCGTGCCCCGCGTCGGAGGTGTGGTCTCGCTCAGCTGCTCTTCTTCCCGCCCTTGCGCCCGGCGGCCTGCTTCTGGGCGCGGTTGCCGCCGCTGCCTGGGCCGCTGCTTTTCTTGCTCTGACTGGAGCCTCCGCTGTGGCTGTTCTTGCCGCCCTTGCTCGAAGCGTTGGGCGTGTTGGCGATCTTCGCCGCGCGTTCCTTGCTCATGCCCTTTTTACGTAGCCCTTCGTACTGTTTGTCGTTCTTCACACTGGGGCCATGGTCTTTGGCCATCAGGCCTTCTCCTTCTGTTCGTTGAAGTCTCTTGCTCAGAGCCCTACTGCCGGGTCCTTCAATCATTCGTCTCAGGTGTCGCACGGGGGCGGTGCGGGTAGAAGTACGATCGATGTCCTCTGAGACACAAGGTCAGGCCGGCGATGGCCGGGAGGAGACGCCGATGGAGCGTCTGGACCGGAACCTCGAGGAGCTCACGGGCGAGTTGCGCGTCGTTGTGACGGGCGTGCAGGTGCTCTTTGCGTTCCTGCTCATTGTTCCCTTCAACGCCGGGTTCGCCCATGTCGGCGGCTATGAGCGCACGGTGTATTTCATCACGCTACTACTCGCGATGTTGGCTGCGGTGTGCACGATCGCGCCCTCGGCGCAGCACCGCTTCTTGTTCCGTCACGACGACAAGCAGAACCTGGTGTTTGTATCCAACCGGATCGTGATCGCGGGGCTGGCGTTCCTCGCATTGGCAATGTGCGGCTGCTTGCTGCTCGTCGCGACGAAGCTGTTCGGCACCTTCGCGGGCATCCTCATCGTCATTCTGAGCGCGCTGCCTTTCGTGCTGCTGTGGTTTGCGATGCCACTACGTCGCCGACACAAACTGGTCGCGACCGACAAACCGGACGCGACCACTCGTGGTCCCGGGGTCGCGCTCGACGACACGCTCGCGCACAACGCGCCCACGAGAGCGCGCGGTGAACAGGTACGACAAGCCGATCATTAGACCGACGATCCCCGCAATCATCAGCCGCTGGCGGACTAGGCGACTCCTGCATGGTCGCGCAGAAGAGCATGTGGATGGTGGTTGGGCTGGGGTGTGCGGGGTTGGAGTGTGATGCGTCCGCCGCGTGCGGGGACGATGAATACATTGCGGTGCGCGACCCGCTCTGAGCGCTGGTGGGAGGGCTCCAGGCGGGCGTGGCGGAGGATCGTCCTGAGTACGATTCGGGCCTCGGTGAGGGAGAAGGCGGCGCCGATGCATCGTCTGGGTCCGCCGCCGAAAGGAATCCATGTGTAGGTGCCGGCGCGTGTGTCCAGGAACCGCTCGGGGCGGAAGGTGAGCGGGTCGGGGTAGAGCTCGGGGCGGCGGTGCACGAGCGTTATGTAGGGGACGACCATCGTGCCGCTGGGGATGGTCAGGCCGGGTAGCTCGAACGGCTCGGTTGCGAGTCGTGCGGTGAGCGGGAAGGCTGGGCGCAAGCGCATCGCCTCCTTGATGATCGCGTCGAGGTATTCGTCGTCTCCGTCGAGCGCCGCGGTTTGCAGGCGCGCGAGCGCGTCGGGGTAGCGGCTGACGCGCTCAAGGATCCAGGTCAGGGTGGAAGCGGTCGTGTCGTGGCCACCGAGCAGCAGGGTGCGCATCGCGTCGCAGATCTCCTCGTCGGTCATCGGGCGACCCTGGCTATCGGGTGTGCGCAGGAACATTCCGAGTACGTCCTGGCCGTCGAGTTGATCGCTGTTGCGGCGGTGGGCGACCTCTTCGAGCACGATCGTGTCGACCGCGTCGATCGCGCGGCGGACTCGCGGGAATGGTCTGTCCCACCCGTTCTGGCGGCTGGTCGCGATGATCGTCTGCAGGAAGAACCGCCGCGAGTGGCCCTCGGCAAGCAGCGCGAGGGTCGCCGAGCGCAACCGTCCAACGCGCGCGGGGTCGGTGACCCCGAACACCGTGGCCATGATCACCTCGAGGCTGATAGCTTCCATATGCGGCTGCGAGGGAGTGGGGCGCCCGTAGGGCCAGCGTGCCAGGACCTCTTCGGTCTTGCGCTGCATCGTCTCGTGGTAGCCGCTCAACGCGTCCCCGTGAAACGGGGGGAGTTGCGTGCGCCGCCTGCGCATGTGCTCGGCGCCGTCGATGTTCGTGAGCCCCGTCGGGCCGAGGAACAGATGGTGCGCAGAGGCCTTCGCCAGCGCCGCTCCGAGGCGAAGCACGCCGGTGTCGGCTGTGAAGACGCGCTTGATGTCCTCGGGATCGGTCAGGCACAGCCACGGTCCCGTCGCCGGCATCGGTACCAGGAAACGATCGCCGAGCTGCCCACAGTGGCGCGCGAACTGCTCCGGCGCCAACCAGTACTGAGCGGCATTGACGACCGCGGGGCGTCGCAGTCGAGGCACGTCGGTAAGCGTTTGGCCCATGAGCCCCATCCTCTCTAGTTACTCTGTGCGAAATAAAGTAACATAGTACCCAATGGTGCCAATAACCGAACTCCTCGACGTGGCTCCCGTGGTGGGCGGCGACGCGCTCTTTGACCGCGTCGCCGCGGCGGCGCTCGACGAGTTCGCCGAGCACGGCATCCGCCGCACCTCAATGGAAGACGTCGCCCGCCGCGCTGGCGTCTCACGAATGACCGTCTTCCGCCGGTTCGCGAGCAAGCAACGCCTCGTCGAGATCGTCATCGCACGCGAGGTCCACCGAGGAATGCAAGAGCTCGACCTCCTATGGGAAGGCGCAGAAACACTCGAGGACCGACTCGTCGCCGGGTTCGAGTTCGCCGGGCGCTACGTGCGCGGCCACCCACTATTCGACCGGCTCCTACGCAGCGAACCCGATGTCCTGCTACCACCACTCACCCTCGACGGTGGACCCGTCCTCGAGCTCTACCGATCACTCATCGCCAATCGACTCCAAGCCGAAGTCAACGCCGGTCGCGCCGCGACACCAGACATAGACGGCGTCGCCGAAGTCATCGCGCGCCTCGCGATCTCACTACTACTCACCCGCGACGGGACCATCACACTCGACGACCCACACTCCGTCCGGCGCCTAGTCAACCTCACGCTACTCCCCATGCTCCAACCCCACTCCGACTAGCGCCGGCTGCAACCACGCAACGCAGCCGGCCTCCACACGCCAGCCACCGCTTGCCCCTCGGTCTTCTCTCGGACGCAAGTCGCCGGCCGCTCTCGTCCAGCGGCACGGTCTATCCCGCGGCCCGCAGCTTCTCACGGGCGATAGCGGCTGCATCGACCCGCCGTTGAACTACGGCGCGGTGCCACTCAGGCGGAGCGGGCCCTCCCGCTTTGTGGGTGATCCGCCCGTCTCAAGGAGCGCCCAGCTCGCTCCTGTTCAGGACGACAAGCAGCGCTTGTCTCGGCACCGGATGGTCGCCTGCTGGCTGCCAAGGGGAGGGTGTCCGTCTGCCGAATACGTCGCCGAACTTCCGAGCCAGAGCACTCGGAGACAGACCACACTGAGC
>JBAUXH010000298.1:0-12687 GCA_049584155.1 Solirubrobacteraceae bacterium | reverse complement strand
CGCCGAGAGCACCGCGAGCACGCGCGCGCCCGAATCGCGCATCTCGACGATGCGCCGCGCGGCGCGGCGGATGCGGGTGGCGTCGGCGACGGAGGTGCCGCCGAACTTCATCACGATGATGTCATTGCTCATGGTGCCAGGATATAGGCGCTCGTGAGAGATGCTCATCACGTCGCGTAGGGCCGTGGCCCAGCAGGGCCACGACAATCGACGCAATCAAACGCCTCGCCGAGCGCGTGCGCGACAAGGGCGCGTAAGAGGCCGCGACGATCCGGACATCTTGAGGTGACTGCACCAGCAGTCACCGGTCTTGGCCCGAAGGTCCGTGCCTTGCTTTTCAGCCCCGCAGGGGCGTCCTTTGCCTTCAGTCCACTTGGTGTTCTCGACAATGTGGTCTTCGATCTGTGCTCGCCGGCGGAGGTTGGAGGCAACACGGATTGTCGTGCGCACTCAGCCGGGGCGACGTGGAGAATGTGAGCGGTGTCGAACGTCGATTGGTCAAAGTCGGTCAGTATTGCCTGGGATGAGAAGCAGCGCGAGAACTCGACGGTGCGGTACCTGGTACGAAGGTGCCAGCCGGCCCGCCGACTGTGCAGTCTCGGCGCGCGGTCTGGGAGATCAGCAGCGTCTACCCACGCGTGTTCGGCGCCGCCTACCGGTTCCCGCTTGACATCGTGGCGGTCAACCGCGGCCTCAAGGACGGGCGCGGCCGAACCTTGGTCGCTCGCGCCGTGGACGAGCCCAGCGGGCAGATGCCCGTCGCGGTCCTCGGCTGGCATCTCTCCCAGCGCCTGGACGACCCGCTGCTGGCGATCGCGGCGAGCCCACGACTGTCCTCCGGCACCTCTCCCACGCAGGAACTCATTATCGAGACCGGGTTTCGGCTGCTCATCGACGCGCTGCTGTATGTGGCGAACGATCACCGCGCGTGGGCTCTTGCGCGACTGCCGACCAGGTCACGAGAGTACAAGCGGGCGGAGGGGCAGCTCAGTGGGCTGCTGTTCGATGTCGAGGGCCAGGGCGGGCTGGCGCGGTATCTGCGCGAGCTCTATGGCTCGCGGATCAGCGTCAGCGCGCGGAAGGGCGGCGCTCCGAGGCAACTGCGCCTGCGGGCGTGATCCCGGCACGCGCGAGGATGTCCTGCGCAGCGTCCGCCCCGATCACCTCGCGCATCGCGTCGATCAGTGCCGCGAGCCGATCCTCTGATGGACCGGGGGCCTGTACAGCCTGCTCTGCGAACCAGGCGCCCATCTCCTGCTCGGTGGCAGCGATCAGAGGCTCGGCTACACCAGAGCGCTCGGCGATCGCCATCACTTCGTCGGCGACCTTCGCGACATCGGCGCCGTACTCGACGGCGAGGTCGAGCAGGGCCACGGGGGCGATCTTGCGCGCACGGCCCCCGAGCCGGTGCTTGGAGATCGTCTTCGCGTCCATCGCGCGTGAGAGGGCCGACAGCGAGATGCCGAGCATCTGCGCGGCCTGGCTCAGCGATGGCCACGCGCGCACCCGCTCCCGGGAAGTCACGGAGCCGTCGACAGTAGTGGCGAACGCGGAACTAGCAGAAGCAGCCATGGCGCAAGGATAGCAAGAAATGCAAGAGACGCAAGTATCTTAGAACTCGTCCTCTACTCTGACGGGCGAGACGAACCGGGACTGGCGCGGGTGAGCGCCGTTCAGCGCACGACGCGCTCGAACTTCTTGAACGCGTTGTCCGGAGGTGTTGATCCTGGCGTCGTGCCCGAGCCCCTGAGGGTGTTCGAGTAGGACCGCACATGCTCATACACGCATCCCCGCGCTTCTGTAGAGGGGTCGACGCGGTTGTCCTTGTGCTCGTCTTTGCGGACCTTTGGGTCTCGCCGGGCGGTCCCTGACGCGCAGTTACGTATGCAACAAATACCCGGGCATCGCGCTTCGCGAGACTCGTGTCGAGCGTCTGCCGGCTACTGAAAAGCGCCACAGCGCTCAATCCCATATCTCCGCTGCCCCCTCGGTCTGGTCTTCTGCTCATAGGCTACACAAAGTTCGCTCATGCGAACTACGTCCCCAGGGTCTCCGAGCCTTGGGGCAAGGCTGCGAGCCGTCCCGTGCGCACGCTAGGCAACACAGGGCGCGTGAAGTTCTGGACCGACGAGTGCCTGGCCTCGGCGCTCGTCGGCCGCGCGCACTCCCATGGCTACCTTCCACCCGAAACAGGATTTATGGTCCTAAAAGACATTGCTCACGACGATGTCGGACGCGTGCTGAGGATAGAGGGCCAGGCCTTGGCAAAGTCAGCGGCCCGCATGACTAAATAAAAGCTGATGTGGGGGCCATGCCGTATACGGCATGGCGAGCAGGGCCGCATGCGGCCCTGCTCGGGGACGTGCATGCACGTCCCCGCCGTCGGCGCATGCGCCGACGGGAGACACGCCGCATGCGGCGTGTCTTGAGGCCGCACATGTGCGGCCTCACCGGACCGATCGCAGATCGAAGGATCTTCGATCGGCCAGCGTGCGCCGCCCGGGACAACATCAGCCTTTATAGGCATGCGGCGAGACACCCGTGGGCTCGGCCTTGCGGCACGTGTACCCGGAACTATCCCTACAAGGACCGGCGCCCGGCGAAGGCCTTGCCGAGCGTGACCTCGTCGGCGTACTCCAGGTCAGACCCCACCGGCAGCCCGCTCGCCAGGCGCGTGACGCTCAGCTCGGGTGCGCGCGCGCGCAACTCGTGGGCGATGTGCAGCGCGGTCGCCTCGCCGGTGGTCGTGGGGTTGGTCGCGAGCACGATCTCCCTGACCGGCGGTGTCTGCGATGCGACGCGCGCGTAGAGCTCTGAGATCTTCAGATCCTCCGGGTCGATCCCGTCGATCGGCGAGAGCGCTCCCCCCAGCACGTGGTAGACGCCCGAATACTCGTGCGTGCGCTCCATCGGGATTACGTCGCCGGGCTCCTCGACGACGCAGATCAGGGTGTGATCGCGGCGGGTGTCCTCGCAGATGCGACAGCGGGTCTGGTCGGTGAGGTTGAAGCAGACCTCGCACAGCCCGATGCGCTCCTTAACCTCGCGGATGGAGTCGGCCAGGCCCAGCGCGTCCTCGTTGCTCGCGCGCAGGATGTGAAAGGCCAGGCGCTGGGCCGTGCGCGTGCCGATGCCGGGCAGCTTCGAGAGCTCGGTCACGAGCCGCTGGACGGGCGGGGCGTATGAGCTCACAGGCCGGGCAGCCCCAGGCCGCCGAGTCCGCCGAGGTCAAGCCCCTCGGTGGCCCCGCCCATGCGGCTCGCGGCGAGATCCTGCGCGGCGCGCAGACCCTCGTTGACGGCCGCGGTGACCATGTCGGCGAGCATCTCCACGTCCTGCGGATCGACCGCCTCGGGGTCGATCGTTACCGACGTTACGCGCAGATCGCCGGTCACCACCACCGTCACCATGCCTCCGCCGGCGGAGGCCGAGACGGTCTCCTGCGCCAACTGCTCCTGCGCGGCGGCCATCTCCTGCTGCATCTGCTGGACCTGCGCCATCATGCCCTGCACGTCCGGCTTGCCGGATCCCTTGCCCGGCCTTGGCCCCTTGGGCGGGCGCTGCCTCGCGGGGGTGGTGCGTTTGGACACGGTCAGGCTCCCCGCTCGCCGGTGACCGCCGGCTCGCCGGACTCGGAGCCGGACTCGGAGTCGAGGGGAATCTCCTCGGCATCGAGCTCTGCCTTGAACCGCTCGATCCACTCCTCCTCGGTGTAGGCACGCGGTGCGCCGTTGGCGCCCCCGGCGTCGCCGTCGAGATCCTCGCGCAACTCATACGAGATCCGCCAGCGCCCACCTGCGAGCTGTCGCAGGGCCTCGGTCACGATCTGGCGATTGGCGGGATCTTCGGCCTTCTTCTTCAGGAAGGCCGCGCTCGTCGGAAACCCGACCGTCAGATCCTCGCCCGCGAGCTCCACCGGGCGGGTGTCGGCGATCACCGCCCCGCACAGCGCGTGCCCTGCCCCGACCAACTCGACGACGGCCGGCCACAACTCCAGCACCGACCGCAGATCCTCCGGTGGCTCGACCACCGGCGCGACGGCATCGGGTAGCTCGATCGCCTCGGGCTCGGGCTCGGGCTCGGGCTCGGGTTCCGGCTCCGGCATGGGCATGGGCGTGACGGCGGGCGCGGCTTCCTCGCGCACGCGGGGCTCACCCTGTGACTTAGGCGCGGGCGGGGGTGTTGAGACTGGATTAGGCGCGGGCGGGGGTGTTGAGACGGGCGTCGCAGTCTCCGGCGGCGCTGCGGATGCCTGCACCGGTGCGGCCGGTGGGCGCGGGACGGGGGGCGTTGAGACGGTGCGCTCACCGCCCTCCAGTCGCTCGATGCGGGCCAGCAGCGCTCGCGTGGAGGCATCGACCTCGGGGCGAGCCGCGATGACCAGCGCCAGCTCCAGGCTCGTGCGCGCATCCGCGCCCGCACGCACGGACTCCAGGGCCGATCCGATCAGTTCCAGCAGGCGCACGACCGTCGCGTGGGGAACGCGCTCGGCCTGGGCCAGCAACCTTGCATCTGACTCGGGGGTGAGCGCCAACTCGGAGGGGATCTCGCCGAGGGTCTGCACGAGCAACAGCTCGCGCGCCCTGGACTCGAGGTCGGAGGCGAACGAGCTCGCGTCGCGACCGGAGTCCGCACACTCGCCCAGCGCGAGCAGTGCCCCGCGCGCATCGGAGGCGGCGACCGCATCGACGGTGCGCTCCAGCAGGGCCGAGTCGGCGATGCCTAGCACCGCGAGCACATCCTCCAGCGCGATCTCAGAGCCGCTGTAGGCGAGCAGTTGCTCGAGCGTGCCGAGCGCATCGCGAAAGCTCCCCGTGGCCGCGCGCGCGAGCGCGGCGATCGCCTCCGGCGGGATCTCGATCGACTCCGCCTCGGCGGTGCGCCGCAACACCTGCGCTAGTTGCTCGACCGTAGGTCGCTGAAAGTCGAAGCGATGACAGCGATCGACGACGGTCGCCGGCACCTTCTGCGCCTCGGTCGTGGCGAGCACGAACACGGTGTTCGGAGGCGGCTCCTCGAGCGTCTTCAGGAACGCGTTCCAGGCGGCCGTCGAGAGCATGTGGGCCTCATCGAGGATGTACACCTTGCGCCGTCCCGAGACGGGCGCCAGCGCGACCGAGTCGCGCAGCTCGCGGATGTCATCGACGGAGTTGTTCGAGGCGGCGTCCATCTCGATCACGTCCAGCGAGTTCGCGCGCGCGATCGCGATGCACGAGTCGCACTCTCCGCAGGGCGTGACCGTGGGGCCGTGCTCGCAGTTCAGGCAGGCCGCGAGGATCTTCGCCATCGAGGTCTTGCCGGTGCCGCGCGAGCCGACGAATAGGTAGGCGTGATGGACCTGATCGCGCTGCACGGCGCCTAGCAGCGTGCGCACGACCGGCTCCTGGCCGACGACCTCCTCGAACGTGCGCGGACGGTGCTTGCGATACAGGGATGACTGCTGCTGGGGCTGACTCGACACCGTTCAGCTGAGTCTACCCACGAGCGGACCGACGTCCGCGCCCTCTCGCAAGCCGTACGGTAGGTGGCACGGACCTGCGCGCGGTATGTGCTTTGCGCGCGTCGAGGCGAGCGGGAAGGCGTGGGGAGTCCAACCGCCGCGAGCAGGTAGCGTCCGCGCGCGTGAGGGTCTGGATCAAGCGTCTGGCCACCCCGGCCGCAATCGTGGTTGGGGCGGTCGTGCTGCGAGTGCTGGCGGGCGTGGGGTTCGTCAACTACGACACTCTCTACGGCCTGGCCTGGGGCGGACAGCTCTCGCGCGGCAGCCTGCCGGCGTACGGTGTCGCGATCGCGCCCACACCCCACCCGCTCGTGGAGATCCTCGGCGTCGTGCTGGCGCCGCTCGGACCGGCGGGTGTCGTGCATGTGACCGTCGCGCTCGCCTTCCTGGCCCTATCCGCGTGCGCGTGGGTGGTGTACGCGCTGGGCGCGCGCTGGTTCGGGCGTCCCGCCGGGGCGCTCGGCGCGCTGCTGCTGATCACGCGCGTGCCGGTGCTCTCCTACGGCGTGCGCGCCTACGTGGACATCCCCTACCTACTGCTCCTACTGAGCGCACTGCTCGTCGAGTCTCGCCGCCGAGCGGGGATTGACGGAATCCCCGCTCGGCCAGCGTCGGGCTGGCCGGTGCTGGCGCTACTCGCGCTCGCGGGGCTGCTGCGCCCGGAGGCGTGGGCGTTCTCGGGGCTCTACTGGATATATCTGATCGTCTGGCCGGCCTACCGTGGCCGTGCTGAGGGATCGTCGTGGACCTCGGGTCATTCGCGCGGGGAACTCGCAGGGCTGACGGCGCTCGCCGTGGCGGCGCCGCTGATATGGGTGCTCAGCGACCTTGCGATCACCGGCGATGCGCTGTGGTCACTGACGAACACCCGCCATACCGCCCAGACGCTCGACCGCGTCACCGGGATCGCGAACGTGCCCGAGTACATCCCGCGACGGATCGGCGAGATCCTGCGTCCGCCCGTGCTCGTCGGGGCGGCGCTCGGGGGTGTGCTGTCGCTGCTGTGGCTGGGCTCGCGCGCACGCCTGGGCGCGCTCGTGGGCGTCGTCGCGGTCGCCGTGTTCGCCATGTTCGCCGCCGCGGGGCTGCCGATCAACACGCGCTACGCGTTCGTCGCCGCGGCGATCCTGTGCGTGTTCTGCGGCGCGGGCGTGTTCGGCTGGACGCTGCTCGCGCGCGGAGATCCGCGGCGGCGCTGGTGGATGGCCGGCGGACTGATCGTGGCACTCGCGCTCGTCGCATACGCACCCAGTCAGTACCGCAGCGCGCACAACCAGCTGCAGGCCCTGGCGAGGCAGCAGCACATCGAAGGCGACCTCCTCGCACTCGTGCACAATCACGCGATCGGACTGCGATGCGGACCCGTGGGCGTGCCCAACCACGCGCCGATCCCGTTGCTGGCGCTGTACCTGAAGACGAGCCCAAAGAACGTGATCAGCGCGCAGGTCAACCAGATCTCCTATGGCACCTACGTCGACCCGGCCAGCGTGCAGGTCGAACGCGACTACGTGCTCGATCCCCACGATCCCCATCTGGCGGTGAGCGTGCCGCCCGGGTTCACCGAGTCCGCGACCGACCGCTCGTGGCTGATCTTCAGGCGCTGTTCGTAGTCGGAAACGCAATACGGACCGTGCACCCCTCGTCGTCGCCTCCGCATCCGGTGCCTGATCGCTGCCGCAAACTCCGGTCCGGGTACTCCCGCTGCGCCTGCCGGTGATCGCTTAAGGCTGCTTCCTTCCGGACCTGACCTGGTTCGCAAGCCGACACCGCATGGGACCCGAACCATCGACGCCCGCGACGGCGGAGCGACCGGGACGGACACCCCTCGGAAGGGAGTTCAGCCCCGCTAGAGCGGATTGCGGATTCAGGGCGCCGCTACATCCCCGCCTAGCACGGTCCGAGACGATCGTAGCGCGAGAGCCTCAGGTGCGTTAGGCTGCCCGGCCGTGAACTACTTCAGCGATGTTCCCACTCGGCTCCATCGAGCCCGCACTCGACGCATCGGCCTCGGCCTCGCCGCCCTCGGCGTGAGCGCCCTGATCGCCGGTTGCGGCAGCTCCGGCAGCTCCAGCACGATCACGGTCGGTGCGGAGAACAAGTCCGACGAAGCGCTCGCCAACCAGAGCGCCGCGACCGGGCCCACCGGCGCGACCGGCGCTTCGGCAAAGACGCCGACGAGCGGCCCGCTGTCCAAAGAACCGCATATCACCCCGCCGAGCGGTCCTGCGCCGACCAAGCTCGTGACTAAGGAAATCGTCAAAGGCACCGGCGCCGAAGCGAAGACCGGCAGCGCGGTCGCGGTCAACTACGTGGGCGCGCTGTATAAGACCGGCAAAGTCTTCGACGCGTCATGGAAACGCAACGAACCCTTCACATTCACGCTCGGCAAAGGCCAGGTCATCCCAGGCTGGGAACAGGGCGTCGTGGGCATGAAGGTCGGTGGACGGCGTGAACTGATCATCCCTTCCGCTCTCGGCTATGGCGCGAAAGGCTCGCCACCCTCGATCCCGCCGAACGAAACGCTCATATTCATCGTCGATCTGCTGAGCGCGTAGGCCTGGCTCAAAGAGGAGCGTGCGGCTCAGGACGTATCCCGATAGGGACGTGCGGCTGGGGCGTTCTAGGGTCGTGCTGGCCGATCGGAGATCCCGTCGATCTCCGATCGGTGCGGACGCAAGGGCGAAGGCATGGTGGTGCCACGTCGAGCCCGAGGACAAAGCCTCGCGAAGGCCATCGGGCGCATCCAGGCGTGCGGGCCTAGCGGGATACGTCCTAGGGCCCTCAGCCGTCGGCGGCCCGGGCCACATCCGGACGCGCAGGAAACCCCGCGTCGACACGGGCGACGCGGGGCCGGGACTGATCGGGCTGCTGCTGTGCGTCCTCGTCACGGGCGCATTCTCCGGTTGCGGCGGCGCCAGCTCGACACCGGCCGAACTGAGGCTCCAGCGCGAAGACCTCGTCGCGGTCAGTAGGGCCCTGGCGAGCGTCGAGCGCCCCGTCGCGGTCGAGGTGGCGGCAGCCAAGCGGGCGTGGCCGCTGATCGCCAACGGGCTGCCCACTGACGCCGGAGCATTGGCGAGCACACGCGTGCCGGTGGCGGCAGCCGCGACGAGCGCCGCTCACGTCCCGACGCCACCGATGCTGGGCGAAGCACAGGCGGACTCCCTAACCGGCGCCGGCGCCGGGCTCGCGGGCCTGTTCCGCAACTACATCGGATTGACCACGCGCGGCTGGACGCTGACCAGTGCCGCGATCGATCAGATCGCACACGGCTCACCCACCGACGCACGGTTCGCGCGCGAAAACGTGGGCCTCTACATCGAGAGCATCTACGACGGCCACTTCGACCTGGCCCAGATCGGCAAACATCTCACCGACGGCTATCGCCGACTCGGCGGGCCCGCTGCGTTCGGGCGTGCGCTCACCCAAGCGGAAGTCGACGCGCTAGGCGATGCCTATTCCGAAGCGAATGTCAGGCTGCACCCGCATGTCGGAGTTCGGTTGGGGTCCTGACGACCTGACCGTCACTCTTGGGTAGCGGCCGACGGACACGCGATCCGCTCCTAGGATCGTCCGTCCATGCCAAGACCTGATTTGGGCTACCGCTTCGCCCCCGGTGCGCCAAATGCGCGAGCTGGCCCACGCCTAGCCGCTCGCTGACCATCCAGTCGCAAACCGCAATAGACTCACCCCTCCAGGGCGCGTAGCTCAGTGGGAGAGCGCTCGCTTCACACGCGAGAGGTCGCAGGTTCGAAACCCGCCGCGCCCATTGCCCGCGCCTTCTGCCTGATGCCACTGGCCTTCTGCCTGATGCCACTGCATTCCTTAAGCAGTCGCCAGCAGGAGCGTGATTCCTGAGGGGTCACGGATCATGGGGCCATTTGGGCTCTCCTGTGGGGATTGGCCACTGCGCTTCACTCGCTCGAGGACCCGATCGCGCTCGGCGTCGTCGGGCAGAACGATGGTCGCGTGCCTCAGTGCCGCGACACCCGGCGCAGGAACCATGACCTCCGCGCTTTCCCATGTGTTCGCTCCGATGTGGTGGTGGTAGCCACCTGCGCTAAGGAACGCGGCGTGCGAGCCGAGTTGCGCCATGACCGCAAAGCCGAGCACGTCGCGATAGAAGCCGAGCGTCTGGGCCATGCGCGCGACCTTCAGGTGCACGTGCCCCATTCCGGTGCCTACGGGAAGTCCTTCGAACACTTCGGCGCTCGGATCCTCAAGCTCACTGAGCAGGCTCTCGACGTCCAGTGGGAGCGTGGTCATGCGCGAGGCCACCTGTCCCTCCCAGACCTCGCGGGGACGATCCCAGTAGATCTCGATGCCATGAAGGTCGGGGTCGCTCAGATACAGCGCCTCGCTGACGAAGTGATCGGAGAGCCCCACCAGCGAAACGCGATCGCGAGCGGCGTGCGCCAGCCAGCGCGCCAGGTCGACGCGCTCCGGCAGCAGCAATGCGAAGTGATAGAGCCCGCTATGCCCCGCCACCGGTCGCGCGCGTATTTCCTCCACGAGCCCGAGCAGCTCCCGTCCGCATACGCCCAATGAAGCGCGTCCGGGGCTTTGATCAAGGATCTCGAGACCCACCACCTCCCGGTAGTAGTCCAAGGAGCGCTCCAGCTGGGCGACAGTCAGATGCACGGCCCCGACCGTCGTCAACGGTGAGAGCTCGGCTTTAGCCGGCGCTTGTCTCGCCTCGAGCTCCTCGGGGTCCCAGGGATTGCTCAACGCCAGGGAGACCGGTCAGCGCTCGCCGTCGTAGTACTCGACCTGGCCGTCCTCGCGCCGCAACATCACGTGGTCCTCGTCGTTGTTGTCTGGCCAGACGCCGATCTTGCCGCTGTCGGGATAGACAGCGACCGCCGGCTTGCGCGCACTCGAGAACATCACGATCCGCGCCGTCCGCTCGGTGCGGTTGCTGACCTTGTGGGCCCCAGCGGGGCCGGGCGCGAAGCAGACGATCTCGCCCGCCGTGAGCTCCTGCTCGCCCTGCGGCGTGCGCACGAGGACGTCACTCTCAAGCACCAACAGCCACTCCTCCGTGTACTCGTAGTGGTACGGGCAGACGCTCTGCCCCGGTGGAAGCTCGAAGGCCTTAACCGCGAGCTCCTCGCCGCCGAGCACCTCGTCGAGTTGGGCGACGCCAGAGCGATAACCGGCGGGGTCGGTGTCGTCGTACTCGAACGCACCGAGGACGTTCGCCTTGCGCAGATCGCTCATCGGCAGATCCTACGGGCTGACTCGGGAGCAGCTGGGAACGTAGCGCGATCGATCGTTCCGACACCTGCCATCGCGTGCGCGACGTAGCGCAGATCGACTCTGTGCATACCGTATGCGGTCATGTGGCTGCAACGCGAACTGACACTCGATCCCCGCGCGCGCGGATTTCACCTCGTGACGGGGGAGGTGCTGTCCCAGCTGCCGGAGCTCGGAGAGGTGGGCGTCGGCCTGCTGCACCTGCTGATCCGCCATACCTCGGCATCGCTGACACTGAACGAGAACGCCAGCCCCGAAGTTCGCCGCGATTTCGAGGCCTGGTTCAGCGAGGCCGTGCCCGAGCGCAGCGCCCTGTGGACGCACACCCTCGAGGGCAGCGATGACATGCCCGCGCACATCAAGGCCTCGCTACTGGGGCCGTCATTGACGCTGCCGATCAGCGGGGGGCGGCTTGCGCTGGGAACCTGGCAGGGCATCTACCTGTGCGAGCACCGCGACCACGGTGGCGCCCGATCGCTGATCGCGACCGTCTGGGGAGAAACGGCCGATCCTCCTACGAGCGTGGGCGGGACCTGAAGCACCGACGAGCACAATCGGGCCGAGCTAGTGTGGACGATGGAATGGCCACCTGGGATGACGTCCGCAGGATCGCGCTGGCACTACCCGAGACCGATGAACGCGTCGCGCGCAGCGGCCGCCAGTGGCGCGTGCACGACAAACTGTTCGTGTGGGAGCGTCCGCTGCGCCCAAAGGAAATCGAGGCGCTCGGCGAGGACGCTCCGGACGGGCCGATCCTGGGCGCGAGGGTCGAGCACATCGGCGCGAAGGAGGCGCTGCTCGCGGACGGGTCTGGCGTGTTCTTCACAACACCGCACTTCGACGGCTATCCGGCGATCCTCGTGCGACTGGATGAGATAACGGTGGAGGACCTCGACGAGGTGATCACCGAGGGGTGGCTGGCGCGCGCGTCGCGGAGGCTGATCGAGTCCTATCTGGGCGAGCCGCGCGAGGACTAGACCAAACGTCGGGTCAGCAGGATCGTCCGCTCGCCGATCTCCTCGCGATCACGCCGATCGCGGTGGCGGCGCGGCACCAGGCGGAGTCCCGATCTGTGCGCCAGATCGGGCGCACAGGTCAGGCGTCATCATGGCTCGGATACACCCACACGATGCCCGAGCACGCGCCCGGAGGGCAGCGCGATATAGGTCTCGGAGACGTCGTTGCGGTGATTGGACTCCCTCAGCAGGTTGTCGGGGTCGGCCATCTGCGCGTAAGCGAAGCGGCCGCGCAGGCCGGTCACGTCGATCCACTGCTCGGGATACTCGTACGGATACGCGTCCGTCCAGCCGACGGAGGTTCCGAGGATGTCCCCGCGGATGTAATGGTCCTGATCGCACGCGGGATACACGGGTGTGCTCGGCGAATGGCGCGAGGGGTGTGTGCGAAACAGGTCGCGCAGGCAGTAGTCCACCTTCGGGCCCGTCCGCACGAGCCGCACCGCGCGATAGTGGGCGTCGATCGACCACAACTGAAACGCGGCCGCGTGCTTGAACTTCCAATAGCTCGCGGCGCCTACGTTCCCGTACCCGTAGCGTTCGCCCGGCACGTACTTGTAAACGAGCGTCGCCGGGGTGCGGAACAGGTGGCGACGGCCGCGGCGGTCGTAGATCGCCTGATATACGACCATCCGTCCCCGCCGGTTGCGAAAAGCGCGGATTTCAAGCGGCCCCGCCCCGCGATTGTTGAGCGCGCTGGCCGCGCGCAGCAGGACACGCCCGGGCTCGGTGCTGTGGTCGATGTGTAGGAGCGAGGGAGCGGACATGATGATGTCCGGGCAGCGCAAGCGCACATGCCCGAGCTTGCAGGGCCTCGGCCGTGCCAGTCTCTCCGAGCGGGAGGGCCCGGTCGGAGCGCCGAGCGCGGTCCGGGCGGCGTCAGATGCGCCGGGCCGCGCGATGAGGGCGCTCGGC
>JBAUXH010000297.1:0-5395 GCA_049584155.1 Solirubrobacteraceae bacterium | reverse complement strand
CCCGCGCGCGGCGGCGCGCTCGCTGCTGCCCACGTTCCCCTATCACTTCCACCCGGGGCTGCCCGACCTCGCCGGCTTTCCCCGCGACCGCTGGCTGCGTTCGCTGCGCGCCGCATTGGGCGAGTCCCCACTGGGTGCCGTGGGCTACGGCGATCCCCGCGGCGTGCCGAGCCTACGCGAAGCACTCGCCGACTACCTGGGGCGCGTCCGCGGAGCTGCGAGCGACCCGGAGAACATGCTGATGTGCACGGGCTTCATGCAGGGGTTCTCGATCCTCTGTCGCTGGTTGCAAAGCCAAGGCGTCGACGCCATCGCGGTCGAGGACCCCGGCTGGCAAGTGCACCGCCTGATCGCCGAACAGGCCGGCCTTGAGACAATTCCCGTGCCAGTGGACGAGCAGGGTCTGTGCGTGGACGCGCTCGCGGACTCGAACGCCACCGCCGTACTCGTGACGCCGGCGCATCAATTCCCCACCGGCAGCGTGCTCAGTCGCGAGCGCCGCGCGGCGCTGATCGAATGGGCCGAGGACGGAGAGCGGCTGATCGTCGAGGACGACTTCGACGCCGAGTATCGCTATGACCGTGTCGCCGTCGGAGCGCTGCAGGGACTAGCCCCGGAGCGGGTGCTCTATATCGGCTCGGCCAGCAAGCGTCTAGCGCCAGGCATGCGCCTGGGCTGGATGCTGCTTCCCTCCTGGCTGGCCTGGCCGCTGATTTCCGCGAAGGCGATCGAGGACGGCGGCTCAGAGGTGGTAGGCCAGCTCGCTCTGTGCGACTTCATCGCGCGAGGCGAGCTCGACCGGCACGTGCGCCGAATGCGGCTGCGTTATCAGCGCCGTCGCGACTCGCTGATGCAGGCGCTCGCGCAGTGGCTGCCGCAAGGACGCCCGAGTGGCGCTGGAGCAGGGCTGTTCGAGCTCGTGCAGTTGCCCGGCGGCGTGAACGAGTCCGCGCTACTCGCCGCGGCCGCCGCGCGTGGCGTGGGCATGGAGGGCCTTGCCTGGCATCGCTACACACACGGCGGGCCACCGGGCATCCTGCTTGGCTACGGCAACCTGTCCGAGCCGGCGATAGAACATGGCGTACGCCTGATCGCCGAAGCACTGACCGAGGTGGGCGAGATCTCCTGAGCCACGCTTCTCCGATCAGCCGTAATTCATTCGCAATCGTCCCGGAGGACTAATTGGCATCGACTCACACAGCCCAACTGGACCTCTGCGCGACCGGGAAGAACCCATATCGTGCAAGACGTGACTGCCGCATCTGAGCCACTCACTGGCGCCGCTTCACTACGCACCCCGACTGCCTCGGTCGTCACGGTGGGGCTCGCCGTGTTTGCGGCTCTCCAGCTCGGCTTGGCGCTGCTGATGGCCGTCGGCCCGCACGAGTTCTACACAGCCGTGGGCCCATTCGGCGCCTACAACGGCCACTACATCCGCGACCTCTCCACGTTCTACGCAGCGACGGGCGTCGGCCTGCTCCTCGCTATCCGCCGCAGCTCCTGGCGCGTGCCGATGCTCGCGCTCATGACGATCCAGTACGCGCTGCACAGCCTCAACCACCTCCTCGACATCGGCAAGGCGCACCCCGCCTGGAACGGCTACTTCGATTTTGTCTCGCTCACCGCCGCGACCGTGCTGCTCGCCTGGCTGTGGCGTAGAGCGGCGCTGGAGACGAGGACATGAGGGTGTTCGTGGCCGGAGCGACGGGGGTGATCGGCCGGCGACTGGTGCCAGCCTTGACGACGGCCGGCCATGAACCGATCGCGATGACCCGCTCGCCGGATAAGGCAGCCGCGCTGAGCGCGCAAGGGATCGAGGCGGTCGTGTGCGATGCCTATGACGCGGACGGCCTGGCCCGGGCCGTTGCGGACGCCCGAGCGGATCAGATCGTGCACGCGCTCACCGACCTGCCCGAGGAGATCAACATGCGCCGGTTCGAGCGCGACGTGCAGAGCACCGGGCGTCTGCGCAAGGAGGGCACGCGCAATCTCCTCGCCGCCGCGCGCGCGGCCGGGATACGGCGGATCGTCGCCGAGAGCATCGCGTTCATCTACGCGCCCGAGGGAGACTGGGTCAAGGACGAGGACGCGCCGCTCGCCACCGCGACGCTGCCATCTGCCGCCGAGCCGATCGCCGACCTCGAGCGCCAGGTACTCGAGGCCGACGGGATCGTGCTGCGTTACGGCCAGCTCTACGGTCCCGGCACGGGCTTTGCCAAAGACGGCACCTGGGCCACTAACTTGCGCCGGCGGCGCTTGCCGATCGTGGGCGCGGGCAGTGGCATGTTCTCGTTCCTGCACGTCGATGATGCGGCGAGTGCGACCGTCGCGGCGTTGGGCCGAGACGGCCCTGGGACATACAACGTCGTCGACGACGACCCGGCGCCCGTGCGTGAATGGGTGCCCGTGTATGCCCGCGCGGTGCAAGCGCCCGCACCGTGGCGCGCCCCGGCCTGGGTGGGACGACTCGCCGCCGGACGAATCGCCGTGGAGATGATGAACGAGCTACGCGGCGCGAGCAACGCCCGCATCAAGCGCGAGCTTGGCTGGGAGCCCAGGTACGCGAGCTGGCGTGAGGGCTTTCGCACCCAACTGGGGTAACACAGCTGGATGGCAGCCGCAGGCCGACGGGATACGCCGGCCGACGCGACATGCCGCGGGGCACTAAGTAAGCCCCAGGTCGCTCAACCCAGCTTGGCTGTGAACGGCACCTTGCCGCTGTCACACAGCAGACCGTGCGCCGATCCGGCCGAGTACGTCAGATTCTGTTCGATATAGCCACTGGCGGTTCCCTTCTTCGTGAACGTAACCGAGAAGGTCCCTTCTCCGGTCGCCGGTTCTCCACCGGGAACCGGCGCCGGCTCCGTGACCGCCCCGTGCTCGATGAGCTTGCCCGAGGCGGGGAGCGCAACCGGGGTCACAAAGCTCGCGAGCGGGTCTTCCATGACAACCGGCGTGGTGCACCCGAGGCGCGGCGAGGTGGGTATTGAAACACACAGATGCAGCGCGGACGCGCCGGTGCCGGGCGCGGTGGCGCATTTCGTCTTCTTGAGGGTGATGTTGAACTTCTGCGCTTCGGTCGGCGACGACGCGGACAGCTTCACCTTGTAGGTACCGGTCTTGATACTCGCTGGTTTGGCGTGAGCGCCGGCGGCGACGGCACTCACCAAGCATGCCACGACAGCGATCCCCATCAGTACTACGAGCCGAAATCGGCGCATCATCAACCTCATATCTTCGGATATAGACGGGCAGTGTGCCCAGGCGCCAGCATACAGGGTGGACGAATATTCGAAATCGGGGCGTTTTCTCACCGGCGCACGACCAGCACCACCCCGATCAGCACGAGCACGAGTCCTGCGATTCGCGAAGCGTCGATGTGATGCTTGGCTAGACCGAAGAGCCCGAAGCGGTCGATCGTGATGGCGATCGTGAGCTGGCCGGCGACGATCGCGACCGTCACGCCGCTCGCACCGAGCGTGCGTACCGCCAGGAGCGCCATAGTCACGTAGACGGCCCCACAGAGACCACCCACCAGCGCCCACCACGGCACGCGCCCCACTCGCCCGAGCGCGCCGAGACCGCCGCTCGCCAGTGATGCGATCACGAGCAGCGCGATGGTGCCGACCAGGAACGAGAAGGTGGCTGCCTGGATCGCTCCCACGGTTCTACCCAGACGCGAGTTGATCGGCGCCTGCATGCCAGCCAGGCCACCGCCGAGCGCCGCCGCCAGGACCGCGACCGTGCGGCTCATTACTTTGCCTCCAGCCAGTTTTTGCCCACGCCGATATCTACTGCCATGTTAGGTTCGAGCTCCCATACGCCGCACATCTCCCGCTCGATCAACACGCGCGCAGCATCGGCCTCCTCGGGAGGCCCCTCGAATAGCAGCTCGTCGTGGATCGTCAGGATCAGACGTGTTCCCATGTCCTCGGCGGCAAGGGCGTCGTGACAGCGGACCATCGCGAGCTTGATGATGTCCGCGGCGGTGCCCTGAATGACGGTGTTGACGGCGAGGCGCTCGCCGAGCGTGCGCACCTGGTAGTTGCGGGCGCGCAGCTCGGGGATCTGGCGCCGGCGCCCCCACAGCGTCGTTACGTGACCGTCCTCCTTGGCCTGCTCGATTGTGTGCTCGATGAATGCCGCCACCTGTGGGAAGCGCTGCAGGTAGGCGTCGATGAAGGCCTTGGCCTCCTCACGCGGGATGTTCAAGCGATCGGCGAGCCCGTAGTCGGAGAGGCCGTAGACGATGCCGTAGTTGATCATCTTCGACTTCGAGCGCATCCCCGGGTCGATGTCCTGCGGCGCGACCTGGAAGACCTGGGAGGCCGTCGCGGTGTGGACGTCATCACCGCGACGGAAGATCTCCTTCAGAGCCGAATCGTCAGCGGCATGGGCGAGCACGCGCAGCTCGATCTGGGAGTAGTCGGCAGAGATCAGCACGTGATCGGGTGCGGCCTCAAAGCAACCTCGAATCTCACGCCCCAGCTCGGTGCGGATGGGCACGTTCTGCATGTTCGGGTTCGTGCTCGACAGCCGCCCGGTCTGCGCCACGGCCTGCAGAAACGTGGTGTGGATGCGCGAATCTGCATCGGCCTGCTCGGGGAGCACGTCCAGATAGGTCTTGATCAACGTCGAGAGCTCGCGCCAGCGCTCGATCCGCGGCACGATCGCGTGCTCGGCGCGGATCGCCTGCAACACACGCGCGTCGGTGGAATAGCCGGTCTTGCCGCGGCGCTTGCGCGAGAGGCCAAGTCGCTCGAACAAGATCTCCCCCAGTTGCGCGGGAGAGGCGATCAGGAACTCGGTGCCGGCGAGCGCGAAGATTTCCTGTTCGAGCTCATGAATCTCCTCGCGCACCCGCGCGGTGATCGCGGCCAGGCGGTCGAGGTTCAGGCGCACCCCGTCGAGCTCCATCGCGCGCAGCACCGGTACCAGCGGCAGCTCAATCTCGTTCATCACTCGATCGAGGTCTCGCTCTGCGATCTGCTCGCGCTGCCAGCCGGCGAGCGCACCCAGCAGCGCCGCGTCGCCGGCTACCGGATCCTCCGCGTCGCATGAGAGACCACGCTCCTCGCACAGCTCGGCGAAGGGATAGCCGCGCCGCGCAGGCTCGAGCAGGTAGGCGCCGAGCAGTGTGTCATGGACGAGCAGATCCGGCACGACACCTAGCGCCTTGGCGTCGTGTGCGACTACCGGCCTGCCCGCACACGCGGCGACGATCTCCTGCGGCCCTGCGCAATCGCCGGCGAGCACCTCTGTGGGAGCTGAGTTTCCGCTCGCGGGGGAATCCTCAGCGGTGGTAACGCCGGCGGGAGCCACCGCGAAGCGCCATGGCGAGCCCTCGGCGAACAGCGCGCCCTCGGGCGCCTCGGTGGCGTGCACGACCACACAC
>JBAUXH010000296.1:0-1915 GCA_049584155.1 Solirubrobacteraceae bacterium | reverse complement strand
GGCCTGGGGCACGCGCACGTCCTCGTAGATCGGCTGCCCGGTGGGCGAGGCGCGGATGCCGAGCTTGTGCTCGAGCTTGCCCACGCTGAAGCCGGGCCGGTCGGCCTCGACGACGAACGCGGTGATGCGCCGGCTCTCGCGGTCGGTGACGGCGAAGGTGATGTAGAAGTCGGCGATCCCGAGATTCGAGATCCAGTTCTTGGTGCCGTTGATCACCCATTCGTCGCCGTCGAGCACGGCGGTCGTTTTCATCCCCGCGGGATCGGACCCGGCCTCGGGCTCGGAAAGGGCGAACGCAGGCGACCACTCGCCGCTGGCGCAGCGCGGCAGGAAGCGCTCCTTCAGCTCATCCGAGCCGTACAGCTGAATCGGCAGCGTGCCGAGCTCCTGCACCATCAGGATCAGCGCGCAGGCGGCGTCGACCTTGGCGATCTCCTCGACGGCCATGTTCAGCATCAGCGTGCCCGTGCCGGTTCCGCCGTACTCGGTCGGGAAGGGCAGCCCGAGGATGTCCTGCTCGCCGAGCAGCTTGCGGATGTCCCACGGGTACTCGGCCTTCTCATCGATCTCGGCCGAGCGCGGCGCGATCTGCTCGCGCGCGATCTGACCGATCGTCTGACAGAAGTCGCGGTGCTCCTGGGGGATCGTGTAGACATCGTCGAGGGTCTGCATTGAGGTGATCCTAGCTAGGCTGGTGGGGGTGAGCGCGGCGGTTGACAACACTCGGATCGAGATCGACCCCGATCAGCTCGCCGACTGGCGCGCGCGGGAGCCCGAGCTGCAGCTGATCGACGTGCGCGAGCCCTACGAGCGCGAGGCTGGACGGCTCGCGGACTCGCGCCATATCGCGCTGGTCGAGCTGACCGCGCAGGCGGCTACGGTCGAGCGCGAGCGCCCGGTCGTGTTCTACTGCCGCGTCGGCTCGCGCTCGGAGATGGCCGCCCAGGCCTTCCGCGCCGCGGGTTTCGAGGCGTACTCGCTGCGCGGCGGTCTGCGGCGCTGGGCCGAGGAGGGCCTGCCGCTGGAGCCCCAGGACGGATACGTTGCCGAGCACTGATTCTGATTCCGCCAACGACGGGGCACGCGGCCCGCTCAGACCGCCATCGGTTGGGCGGGGCCCGCGACGGCCCTGAGAGGAGACACGCGCAATGGAGGCATCATCGGAGTACCCGAACGTGACGGTCGGCGAGGGCTATGCCGTCGGCGACCTGGACGCGTTGGGCGAGGGCCCCGGGTTTCGCAAGGTCCGCAAGGGCCTCGGCGTGACCGCGTTCGGCGTGAACGCGATCGTCATGCCCGCCGGTATCGAGAGCGGGTTTCACTACCACGACGAGCAGGAGGAGCTGTACTTCGTCCATCGCGGCACGATCGAGATCGAGTTCGGCGACGGCGTCGTCCAGCGCCTGAGCGAGGGCGGCCTCGCGCGCGTGGACGCCGCCACCCTGCGCAAGGTCCGCAACCCCGGCGACGTCGATGCTGTCTACCTGATCGCCGGCGGCAAGGGCGGCTATATCGGTCGCGACGGTCGCGTGCCCGAGGGCGAGGACATGATGCGCGTGAAAGCCATCCACGACGCCTCCGGAGAGCAGTCGCAGTGAGCTGTGACCACGCCCGCGGTGTACACCCCGTCTTCCTCCGACCAGCAGACATGAGCTGCCCGGAGAGCGGCGGTGGACGCGGCTGAGGAAGACCCCCAGACCCACCTGCGTGTCAACCGCGAGCTGGCGATCCCACGCGCGGAGATCCTGCTGCGCGCGAGCCGCTCCTCGGGACCGGGCGGACAGCACGCCAACGTGACCGCCTCGCGCGTGGAGGCCGTCTTCGACGTGCTCGCCTCGCCCTCGCTCAGCGAGTCTCAGCGCGCACGCCTGTTGGCCCGCGCCGGACCGCGCGTCGTGGCGATCGCCCAGGACGA
>JBAUXH010000295.1:0-7080 GCA_049584155.1 Solirubrobacteraceae bacterium | reverse complement strand
GCCTCAGAGCCCGGCGAGATCGTTTTTCCGGGCGAGTGGTACGACTACGAGGCGAAGTACACGCCCGGGGGGATGGAGCTTGTCGTCCCGGCTCGTATCTCCGCTGCGGCGAGGGCGCGGGTCCAGGAGCTTGCCGTGGAAACGTTCGTCGAAGTCGGATGCGAAGGGTTGGCGCGCGTGGATTTCTTTGTCGACGGCGAGTCCGTGCTCGTCAACGAGCTCAACACGATGCCTGGGTTCACTCCTACGAGTGTTTACGCCAAGCTGATGGGTGCTTCTGGGATTCCCTACGCCGAGCTGCTCGACCGACTGTGCCGATTGGGGATCGAGCGGCATTCGGAGCGTCGCACGCGTCGGCATTGAGGCTCTGTCGCGCGCGAGTCGAATAAGCAGATTCTCACGAAAACAGCGTCGCCTCCGAAATTTCTGCCGTTTGGCTAGAGGGCGGCAGCTCGGTGATCCAGATCAGGTAATAGCGGTGGCGGATGCTGCTTGGATCGCTCAAAGGGATCGTGGTACGCGCGGAGATCGTCCGGGGTGCCGCCACCTGTGTCCATCCACGCTGGGTCAAGGGCGTAGTGTCGCCATAGGGCAGTTGTTGAAAATCGTTGGACGCGTAGATGGCGGCGGTGAAACCGGGCGTGGGTGTCTGGAGCTCGATCGCTCGTGCCCGCACACCGGGGGCGGCGTCTAGGTATAGGCCGATGCCGGGCTTGTGGCCGAGCGTTCCTTCGACGTAGTGCTCGGTACTCCAGGTCGTGTTGGGGTCACCGTCGACGATGTTGGAGACCTGTGTGGGGTGTTCGGGGCCGGTGCCGAAGGGGTTATAGTCGTGGGCGGCGGTCTGACTTAGTTGGACTGGCTGCTGGCCCTGCTTGGAGGGCACGTTGGGCTCGACGCCGCTGTGGGTATGCCCGGCGATGAGAATCAGCACGAGCGCGACGATCGCGGCGAGCAAGGCGAGCGATGCGGCCCAGCGCCAGGGATGACGCATGCGCCAGGGCAGCAGCCGTCGCGAACGCCGCGGGAGCGTTTTCAGCACGCTCGTTACCTCTCCCGTGGCTTGCCCGGAACGGGAGGTCTCGAGTGCCAGCGCTTCCTCCAGATCGGCGACCATGCTCGCGGCGTCGGGGTAGCGCTCTCGGAGGTCGGTCGCGGTCGCGCGTTCGACCACGGCCGCGGTGGCGGCGGAGACTTCGGGACGCAGCGACTGCACGTCGGGCACCTGCTCGCGTACGTGGCGCATCGCCACGGCGACGGGGGTCTCCCCGCTAAAGGGGACGGCACCGGTCAACATCTCATACAGCACTACCCCCAGCGAATATAGGTCCGACTGCCCGGTGACGGGCTGCCCGAGTGCTTGCTCGGGCGAGACGTAATCGGTCGTGCCGAGGACCCGTCCGTCCATCGTCAGGCCCTCCTCGGTGAGCGTGCGCGCGATCCCGAAGTCCGTGATCTTGGCCGAGCCCTCGCTGCCGATCAAAACGTTCTGAGGCTTGACGTCACGATGCACGATCAGGCGCTCGTGTGCCGCTCCCAGCGCGCGCGCGATCTCGATCGCGTAGGCGATCGCCTGGGTTATCTGCAGCGGCCCGTCACGGCGGATGAGTTGCTTGAGCGTCTCGCCGTCGACGTACTCGAGCACGATGTATGGCGTCCCCACCTCCGGCTCCTCGCCGTGTGCCGCGTCGTGGGTGGAGGGCTCCTCGCCGGCGTCGATCACCGTCACGATGTGTGGATGATTGAGCTGCGCGACCGCGCGCGCCTCGCGCCGAAAGCGCTCAAGCTGATCGGAGTCGGTCGCGATCTCGCGGTGCATCAGCTTGATCGCCACGGGGCGCTCGAGCACGGTGTCGAATGCGCGGTAGACGGTCGACATCCCGCCGCGCCCGATCTCCGCATCGAGCCGGTAGCGTCCACCGAGCAACGTTCCGAGCAGGGTTCGCGTCACGTGTGGATCCCCAGGCTCATCCGTTCGTATTCTGCGTCCTGCGCAGGCGTAGGAGGGTGATAGCCCCGATCGCGCAGCGGTAAACGGCGAATGGCAGCAGCGAGCGTGCGCTTACCCGCAGGCGACGCAGCAGCCCGGCGCTGGCCGCCGTTGAGATAAACGCGCTGCCGGCACCCGCTGCGAGTGCCGGCCCGGCTCCCTTGGGGAGGCCTCCTCGCCACAACCGCCACGCCTTCAACGCACTCGCCCCGAAGATCACCGGCAGACCTGCGTGCCAGGAGAGCGTCTGGGCGTCATCGCGCGCGAATCCCCTGGCACGGGCGGCCGTGAGCGTGGCTCCGTTGCGCGACACGCCGGGGATCAACGCCGTGGCTTGAGCGATGCCGAGTGCCAGCCCGTCACACGGTCCGGCGTCCTCGTGTCCTCGCGTTCGGCGTGCGTGCTCGCCCGTTCCTCCGGTGTGTCGTGGCTCGTGGTCGTCCACCGGCGCAACGTTCGTCCCTCGCCCGGGATGCAGGTCGGCCAGCGCCATCAGGAGGGCCCCCACGATGAGCCCCGCCGCGATCGAGTGCGGTCCGCCGAGCCGTCGCTCGATCGTGCGCTCTAGCCGGTAGCCCGCGAGCGCGGGCGGGCCCAACGACAATGCGATCACGGCGATCCGGCGCCGGCTCAGCCCTCGTGCCGCGTCGGTCAGCTCTGTGCGCATGGCGAGCGCCAGCGCCACCGCGGCGCCCGTGTGCAGCGCGACCTCAAAGGACTTGCGCAGCTCGGGATCTAGTTCGGGGTAAGACCGTCCCGCGAGCCACGGGATCAGGGTCGTGTGGGCCGAAGAGGAAACGGGCAGCAGCTCGGTCGGACCCTGCAATGCACCCAGCGCCATCGCTTCGCAGATCGAGAGCCGCTGTCGAGACGGCATTCTCCGGTCAGCCTGCGTCGGGGAGGGGCTTCGTATCGGTGCCCTCGTCCGCCGGACCCCGTCGTCGTCGGCGCACGATCGCGTACACGATCCCGATGACGAGCAGCGCGACGATCACGTAGTCGACGTACTCAAAGCCCTTGCGTACGCTGGTCCAGTCACCGCCGAGTGCGTGCCCGGCGAACGCGAGCGCGACCACCCACGGGATGGTGCCGATTAGCGACAGCACCGTGAAGCGTCCGAGCGGCATCTTCGCGATGCCCGCGGGCAGTGACACGAACGCCCTGACGAGCGGGATCATCCGGCCGAACAGCACAGCCGGCTCTCCGTAGCGCTGAAACCAACGGTCCGCTCGTTCGATCTGCGCGGGACCCATGTGCACCTTGCCACCGTGGCGTTCGAGCAGCTCCAGACGTCCGCCACGACCGACGCCATATGCGATCCACGAGCCGACCATCGTCCCGAGCAGCCCTGCGAGGATGACGCCGGTCATCGTCATGTGGTGCTGTGAAGCGCTCTGGCTCGGGTCGGCGACCGCGAAGCCGGCGAACAGCATCACGACCTCCGAGGGGATCGGGATGCAGGCGCTGGAGAGCGCCATCAGCGCGAATATTCCGGGCAGGCCGGCTTCGCGCACGAAGCTCGACGTTTCGTTGACCAGCGTTTCAGAGATCGAGGCGAGTACCAGCATCGGCTGGCCAACGATACCTGCGACTCGGATGTCGTGAGCCTCGCAGCGCCTGTGCGCGCCTCGCAGATCCTTGTGGTTCTCGCGAGGGCGTGTGGATACAGAGCCGGGAAGTGCGACGCAGACCGTTACCGTCCCATGGCAATGCGAGTCTGGATCGACCTCACGAACAGTCCGCATGTGCTCGTCATGCGCCCCGTGATCGAGCGCCTGCGGGCCGATGGCCACGACGTGCGCGTGACCGCGCGCGACTTCGCGCAGACGATCGAGCTGTGCGAACGCCTGCACATCGCTCACACGCCGATCGGTCGCCATCGCGGCGAGCGGCTGGCGGCCAAGTTCGGGGGGCTGGCGTCGCGCTCGTCCGCGCTCGTCCGCTGGGCGCTGGCAGATGCTCGCGCCGCCGGTGGTACCCGCTTTGATATCGCGCTCGGGCACGGCTCCAACGACGTTTCGGTCGCGGCCGCGACGCTGCGGGTTCCGTCGTCGACGATGTTCGACTATGAGTGGGCATCGGTTCAGCATCACGTCAACTGCCGTTTGTCGCGAGCGGTCGTTGTCCCCGAGGTGATCCCGCCCGAGCGTCTTAGGCCTTACGGGGCAGAGGGCAAGATCCGTGCGTACGAGGGTCTCAAGGAGGAGTATTACCTCGCTGACTTCACCCCCGATCAGGCGGTCCTCGCGGAGCTGGCACTCGATCCACAACGCCCGATCGCGGTTATCCGCACCCCGCCCGAGGTGTCGCTGTATCACCGTTTCGCCAACGACCTGTTCACGGACGTGCTCGCCCGCGCCCGCGAGGCTGTCGTCCGCGACGGGACACAGGTCGTCGTCCTGCCTCGCACCGCACCCCAGCGCGCGGAGCTGAGTACGGTCCCCGGCTTCGTCGTCCCTCCCCATGCGATCGACGCCCAGTCGCTGATCGCTCACGCCGATCTCGTGGTCTCCGCCGGCGGCACCATGAATCGCGAGGCGGTTGCGCTTGGAACGCCCGTCTATACGACGTTCGAGGGGCGTATGGGCGCGGTCGACGAGCATCTGATCTCAGAACAGCGCCTGCGCAAGCTCACCGATCCCGAGGAGCTCAGTTTTGCCAAGCGTCCTCTCGCCGGTGGGTCCGCTCGCACGCGACGAGACCCGGCGCTGCTCGTGGACCTGCTCCTGTCGCCGTTGTCAGAGCGCTAGCCAGACCTGGTCCAACCGCCCTGACGAGCGCCCACGGCCCGGGGACCGTTGATGAACGTCGCCGTTCACGACACGCCCTCATCCCCGTCCGCCCGTACAATCCCGGTAATGCGCCGAAGGCTCGCATCGGCCGCCATTCCCCTGCATCGCCGGTCCATCCCCCAGCTCGCCGTGGACGGGGCACTGGTCGCGCTCGCCTACTACCTCGCGTTCCAGCTGCGGTTCGATAACGGTCCGTCCGGTCACTACGCCGAGCTGCGCGCGCGCACGATCTGGTGGGTGCTCGCCGGCAGCCTGATCGTGTTGGTGTTTTCGCGCGTGTATCAGCGACGTTGGCGTTATTCGGGCCAGCGCGACTACGAGGCGGTGGCGCGGGCGGTGCTCGTGATCGTGCTGCTCACGGTCGTGGGCATCGAGGCGCTGCGTCCCGTGCAGCGCTACACCGTGCACGGGACCAAGGCGGTGGCGAGCGCGACGGTCGGGCTGCCGAACGGCGTGATCGTGCTGTTTGGGCTGCTGTGCCTGCTGTTCCTGATCGGCGTGCGCGTGCTGGCGCGGATGGTCTACGAGCGGCGCCCGCTGGCGGCGCTGCGCGGCGTTCGCGAGGGCCAGCGCGGCGTGCTGATCGTCGGTGCCGGCGACGGCGGACGGTTGGTGCTGCGTGAGATCGCGCGCAATCGCGAGCTGGGCCTTGCCCCGGTCGGCTTTCTCGACGACGATCCGAGTAAGCGCGGTCTGCGCATCGATGGGGTGCGCGTGCGCGGGGACACACACGCGGATCTGCCGCGCATCCTCGACGAGTCTCAAGTAGACGAAGTTCTGATCGCGATCCCCTCCGCGCCTGGGTCGACGCGCGCGCGGGTGGTGCGCGAGTGTCGTGCACGGGGAATCTCGGTGCGCACGCTGCCGACGGTGTTCGAGTTGCTTCAGGATCACGGCACGATCGCGCGGCAGATGCGCGAGGTGCGTGTCGAGGACGTACTCGGCCGTGAGCCGGTGCTGATGGAGCTCGATCGTGTGGGTGCCTACCTGGCTGAGGAGACGGTGCTGGTGACGGGCGCCGGCGGGTCGATCGGCGCGGAGCTGTGTCGCCAGATCGCGCGCGTGGGACCGCGCAAGATCGTGCTGCTCGACCACGCCGAGGACAACCTCTTTCAGATCGAGCGCGAGCTGCTGGAGGAGCGCCACATCCAGCCGTCGGTGCTCGTGGCGGTACTGGCCGACTGCAAGGAAGAGGAGCGCATGCGCGAGGTCTTCTCCGAGCATCGCCCGACCGTCGTGTTCCACGCCGCCGCCTACAAGCACGTCGGCCTGATGGAGGCCAATCCGGTGGAGGCGGTGCGCAACAACGCGATCGCCACGCGCGTCGTCGCGCATGTCGCCGGTCAGCTCGCGGCGCGGCGGTTTGTGCTCGTCTCGACCGATAAGGCCGTCGCCCCGGCGACCGTGATGGGCGCCTCGAAGGCCCTGGCCGAGTTCGCCCTGGACGCCGCCGCGGCGCGCTTCCCCGACACTCGCTTCAACGCTGTGCGCTTCGGCAACGTGCTCGGCTCCTCCGGTAGCGTCGTACCGATCTTCGAGCGCCAGATCGCGCGCGGCGGACCCGTCACCGTCACCGATGAGCGGATGACCCGCTACTTCATGACGATCCCCGAGGCGGTCCAGCTGATCATCCGCTCCGGCTCGCTGGTCTGTGCCGATGTGGCCGGCGCGGAGGTGTTCGTACTCGACATGGGCGAGCCCGTGCGCATCGTCGAGCTTGCACGCGCGATGATCGATCTGTCCGGCCTGGACCCCGAGCGCGACATTGAGATCGAGATCGTCGGTCGGCGCGCTGGTGAGAAGTTGAGCGAGGAGCTGTTCAACGACTATGAGCGCGCCCTGCCGACGCCCGCGGAGAAGATATCGCTTGCCGATCGCCCTCCGCTGGGGGCCGAGGTGGTGGAGTCGATGTTCGCCGAGATCGGGCTGCTCGTGCTCGAGGGCGACGCCGCCGGCCTCGCCGCCAAGGTGTCGGCGCTCTCGCCGGCTCGCGATCGCGCCGCTGCGCCCGACGGGAACGATGCTAACGGCGGGCGTTCCCCGGAGGACGTCGGCGGCTTCGAGCAACACCCGGCCCGGCGCGGGACGCCTGAGCCGCTCATACACTCCCAGGATTCATGACCGCCGCTTCGCTACTGGCGCTATCACTGTCGAGCTCGTTCACGCAGATCGGGGCGATTGCGGCGTTTGCCGCGCTCGTCGGGATCGCGGTCCTGTCGTTGCTGGTGTTCACGCAGGCGCGCGAGCTCAAGCGGTTGCGCGAGTGGGCCGGTCGCGCCCCCGAGCGCTCCGCCGAAC